>CAYFWA010001328.1:0-1500 GCA_964346625.1 uncultured Myxococcales bacterium | reverse complement strand
GTGCCGGTGGGGACGGGGTTGCGGGCGCCGGCGCGGCCGCGGGCGTCGGTGCGGCCGCGGGCGCTTCGGCGGGTCGGCTGGGGGCCCTGCGGGAGGTCATCCACGGCACCACGCTGGTGATCAACGCCATCCTGGAGCGAAAAGGGGCGCGCACCGGGCTCATCACCACCGCCGGCTTTCGGGACGTGCTGGAGCTCGGCCGCGAGATCCGCTACTCGCCCTACGACGTGTTCGCCGAGTACCCCGAGCCGCTGGTGGAGCGCAGGCTGCGCGGGGAGGTGCGCGAGCGGCTGCGGTCGGACGGCTCGGTGCTGCAGCCGCTATCGCCCGACCACGCGCGGCAGGTGGTGCGGGCGCTGCTTGCCGAGGGGGTGACCTCGGTGGCGGTGTGTCTGCTGCATTCCTACGAAAACCCCGCCCACGAGCGACTGCTGGGGCAGATCCTGGCAGAGGAGGCCCCGGCGCTGCCGGTGTCGCTGTCGTGCGAGGTGCTGCCCCAGATCCGGGAGTACGAGCGCACCTCCACCACGGTGGCCAACGCCTACGTCAAGCCCCTCACCGGCAGCTACCTCGGCCGGCTGCGCGGCCGGCTGCGCGAGGAGGGTTTTGGCGGCCGGCTGTACGTGATGCTTTCGAGCGGCGGGATCACCTCGGTGGAGACCGCCGCCGAGGTGCCGGTGCGCATCATCGAGTCCGGGCCCACCGCGGCGGTGATCGCCGGGCAGTACTTCGGCCAGCAGTTCGGCATCCCGGACATGTTCTGCTTCGACATGGGGGGCACCACCGCCAAGTCGTGTTTGATCCAGGACGGCGAGGTCGGGGTGGTGCCCACCTTCGAGGTGGGCCGGGTGCAGCGGTTCATGAAGGGCAGCGGCCTCACCATCCAGGTGCCGGTGGTGGACCTGATGGAGATCGGCGCCGGCGGCGGCTCCATCGCCCAGGTGAGCCGCCGCGGCACCCTGCAGGTGGGACCCGAGTCCAGCGGCGCCGACCCGGGCCCGGTGTGCTACGGCCGCGGCGGCGAGCGCCCCGGGGTGACCGACGCCGATCTGCTGCTGGGCTATCTGGACCCGGAGTACTTTCTGGGCGGCGAGATGCGCCTGGACCGCGCCGCGGCCGAGCGGGCCGTGGCCGAGCAGGTGGCCGCGCCCCTGGGGGTGACCCCGCTGCAGGCCACCTGGGGCATCCACGAGCTGATCAACGAGACCATGGCGGCCGCGGCCCGCACCCACATCGCGGAAAAGGGCGGCAACCCCCACGGGGTCACGGTGGTGGCCTTCGGCGGCGCCGGCCCGGTGCACGCCTACGGCCTGGCGCGCAAGCTGGGCGCCCCTCGCCTGCTGGTGCCGCCCAACGCGGGGGTGGGCTCGGCCCTGGGGTTTTTCGCCGCGCCGCGGGCCTTCGACCTGGTGCGCAGCCACAAGGTGTCGCTGGAGTCCGCCGATTTTGCCGCCCTGGAGGCGCTCTACCGGGAGATGGAGCAGGAGGGCACCCGGGTGC
>CAYFWA010001327.1:0-1500 GCA_964346625.1 uncultured Myxococcales bacterium | reverse complement strand
AGATCGTAAACGCCCCAGTCGAAGAGCGGTCCGCCGCCGGCGATGGCCTTGTTCAGGAACCACTTCGCCGTGGGGTTGTATTCGATGCCCCCGCGGGCCTGCCGGAAGACGCAATTGTGGTGGATGTAGTAGATCTCGCCCAGTTCACCCGATTCGATCATCGAGCGGATCATGCGGAACTTGGGCTGCAGGCGGGCGTGGCGGGCGGAGGCGTCCATCGCGATCAAATCCGGGTGCCGGGCGGCCGCTTCCAGCATCGCATCGGCGTCGGCGATGCTCATCGCGACCGGCTTTTCCACCAGGCAGTGCTTGCCCGCGTCGAGCGCTTCGATGAAGATCGAGCGGTGGGTGTTCGGCGGGGTGCAGACGATCACCGCGTCCACCGTGTCCGCCGCCAGCATCTCGCGATAGTCCGTCGTCAAATGCGGAATGCCCTTGGCCGTGCCCACGCTTTGGAGCACGTCTTCGCGCACTTCGGCCAGCCAGGTGACCTCCGCGCGTCCGCTTTTTTTCAGGTTGTCGAGGTGCATGTTGGCGATCATGCCGCCTCCGATAATACCGATTCTGGGTGTATTCATGGTTGGGAAGTGGGGAGTTGTCAGCGGGAAGTGGGAAGTTCGGCCCGGATCAAAGGGCGCTCCAGTCGAAGGCCACCGTCATCAGGGGGGTGCCTTTCTCGGCCAGGCGGGCGTACAGATCCGGAGCCTGGGCGGGCGGGGCCACCTCGGAGATCAGGTCGCGTACGGGCAGCCGCCCGCGGGCGATGAAGTCGAGCACCGCCGCCATGTCGGAGTGGGCGCAGTCGCGGGGTAGCAGGATCTCCAGCTGGTTCATGAAGGCCGGGTGGTAGGGCATCTCGAAGCTGCCCGCGTAGCTGCCTTGGATCACGTACTTCGGTCCCTGTCCGGTTTCGGGGGTCCAGGGCAGCGGGCGCACCAGTTCCACCGCCTCCTTCATCACCGGGGAATAGCCGGTCGCGTCCACCAGGATATCCGCTCCCCCGGGAAAATAGGGTGCGAGCGTCTCCTTGAGCGAGCCCTGGCTCACCGTGGCTTCGACCCCCGCCGCCTTCAGCAGCTCGACCCGTCGCGCATCCATATCCACCCCGACGACGTGCGCACCGGCGAGATGGTGGCAGCGGGCCGCAAACTGGCCGATCGGCCCGAGTCCGATGACCGCCACCCGGTCGTGCGAGCGGGGTCGGGCGAGGACCACGCCATGGTAGGCGATCGCGGCGATCCGGGCGATCGAGGCATCCAGCGGATCGACACCGTCCGGCACCACCTGCACGTCGGCCTCGGCAACCACTTGATGGGCGATATGCCCGCCCCACATGCGGACCGCGTCCGCCGCCTGGGTGCCGTTGCAGCGCACCCGCGTGCCGACCGGCAGCGAGCACCCGCCGCCGCCGCCAATCACCTCCGCGCAGGTGGAATAGCCCGGGATGAAGGGCCAGCCCGCCGTGCCCGCCTGCAAACCGTGGTAGCAGCGCATTTCCGT
>CAYFWA010001326.1:0-1509 GCA_964346625.1 uncultured Myxococcales bacterium | reverse complement strand
CGGATCGCGGTGCTCGATCGCGCCCGCTACACCCGCTACGACGAGCGCACGGCGCCGCTCCCACGCCCGATGGCGGCGCCGGCGCCGCAATGGTGGAGGCGAAAACGGAGGATGACGACCCCCGCGCGCACCTGGTGGTGCGGGACGTGCGCTTCGGTTACTGGCCCACCGAGCCGGTGCTCCAGGGGCTGTCGCTCACCCTGCGGCGCGGGCAGACCGTGGCCCTGGTGGGTCCCACGGGCTCGGGCAAGTCCACCCTGGTTTCCCTGCTCACCCGCCTGTACGACCCCCAGGCGGGGGACATCCGGCTCGAGGGGGTGTCCCTGCCTGCGCTGGATCCCACCTCGCTGCGCCGGCGGGTGGTGGTGGTGAGCCAGGACCCGGCGCTTTTGCGCGGCACCGTGCGCGAAAACATCCACCTCGGGATGCCCTCGCGGCAGGGCCGGGTGGAGGCGGCCGCGGCCGCGGTGGGGCTCACGGGCCTGCTGCGGAGCCGGGGGCGGGATCTGGATCACGCCGTGGTGGAGCGGGGCGCCAACCTCTCGGCCGGGGAGCGCCAGCTCGTCTGTTTCGCCCGCGCCCTGGCGGCCGAGCCGGAGATCCTGGTGCTCGACGAAGCCACCGCCTCGGTGGATCCCGAGGCCGAGGCCGCCCTGGAGCGGGGCATCGCCACCCTGCTGGGGGGCCGCACCGCCCTGGTGATCGCCCACCGCCTGTCCACCGTGGCCCGGGCCCAGCACATCGCCGTGCTGCGCCACGGCCGGGTGGCAGAGCAGGGCAGCCACGCGGAACTGCTGGCCGCGGGGGGCGGCTACGCCGCGCTGCTCGAGCGATACGAGGGGTGACGACGAGGGGGGCCGCTACGCCGCGCTGCTCGAGCGATACGAGGGGTGACGACGAGGGGGGCCGCTACGCCGCGCTGCTCGAGCGATACGAGGGGTGACGACGAGGGGTGACGACGAGGGGTAACGGGTTACCAGATGAAGGTGCAGAGGATCTGGCCGTAGATGGAGCCGATGCCGACGGTGGTGTCGTTTTCGAAGCCAGACTGCTCGTACTTCGACAGCACCCACAGGCCGCGGTAGCCGGCCTGGGCGCCCAGGGCAAAGCGCGGATGGAAGAAATACCGCATGCCGAGCCCCAGATGGAAGCCCACCAGGATGATGTCGGTGTGGTCGTCGGCATCGGTACCGGTCTCATCGTAGGCGGCGAAGCCCACATGCAGCCCTGCGTCGAGCAGCATGGCCAGGGGGCCCGACTCGAGCAGGTGAAACTGGAGGGTGGGCTTGAACAGCACGATGGTGGTGGTGTTGTGATCCTTGTCGGTGCCGTCGTCTTCGTAGGTGGCGCTGTTGGTGATCTCGAGGCCGAGCCCGAAGGCGATGCGGTTGAGCTTGTAGCCGAGCAGAAACGACGCCCCGATCTGCTGGAGCTGGCTGGTGTACGGGTTGAATACGGTCATGGAGGCGCCCAGGCCCACCTCGAACAGCAGCCCCTTGGCCTTCGGCG
>CAYFWA010001325.1:0-1511 GCA_964346625.1 uncultured Myxococcales bacterium | reverse complement strand
GCGCTGAACTTCGCCCCTGTCCAGCGCGGCTCGAATCGGTATAATCGTCCGCATGGCCGACGGGCACACCGACAACACCGGGCAACCGGACCCGGGCGGGCAGCCGGACGAAAACGGGCAGCCTAAAGCGGGCGGGGGGCAGGCGGGCACCGAGGCCCCGCCTTCCGGAGGCGAGCCGCGCGAGGGCAGCGGCCAGCGCGCCGCCGCCGGCGCGGGCCCACCCAGCGGCGCCAAGGCGGCGGGCGGGGCCAAGGCGGCGGGCGGGGCCAAAACGGCGGGCGGGGCCAAGGCGGCCAGCGGCTCCAAGGCGGCCAGCGGCGCCAAGGCGGCCAGTGGCGCCAAGGCCAAGGGACCCGCCCTGTCGGCCGAGATGCGCAGCGTCATGCTTAGCCGCTACCGCGTCCAGGAGCGCGACGGCCAGCGCGTGATCGTGGCTGAGGACGCCCGCAACATCCGGCTCCACGTGATCACAAGCCTCTCGGTGACCGAGGCGGAGCGCCGCAACTACCCCGAGCAGGTGATCTTCCTCGACGGCGCCTATTCGGGGGCGCCCTTTTTGGACAACGAGCGGCGGCAGTACTCGCTGGATCACCACCACGGCTGCGTGCGCCCCTTCACCCTGGCCACCTGCGAGCAGGCGGCCGTGATGCTGCTCAAGGGGCTGCCCATCGGAGAAGGGGACTGGCGGCTGTACCTCAACCAGCCCGATCTCGACGCGTTGCTGGCGGCTTGGGTCCTGATGAACCACCGCGAGCTGCTCGCGGGCGACGCCGCCATCCTGCGGGCGGTGATGCCCCTTTTACACGTGGAGGGCAACATCGACTCCTACGGGCTGGAGATGGCGCCGCTCACGGGGCTCACCGAGCAGGAGTACGCCGAGCAAAAGACCCGGCTGGATCTGCTGATGACGCCCGAGCGCGAGCACCGGGAGGCCGGCACCTGGGACAACCTGGACTCGGTGGACTACAGCAGCGACCGCCTGGCCGCCATCGACGCCCTGCTCACCGAGGTGGGGGTGCTGCGCGAACGGGCCCAGGTGGAGGTGGTGGACGCGCGGGACATCCAGGGCGACAAGCAGGTGGTGCTGTGCCGCTCCTCGGGGGGCATCTACGAGGTGGAGGCGCGCCTGCGGGAGATTCTGGGCAAGGCCCTCGGCGTGATCATCCTCGAGACCGGGGAGGACCGCTACACCCTCAAGCAGGTGGATCCGTTTCTGTCGCGCGATCTGGTGGCGCTCTACCAGGCCCTCAACGCTCGCGACCCCGAGGCCAAGGCCCAGTCCGACAGCGGTGCCAACCTCTGGGGGGGCAGCGCCGACATCGGCGGCTCTCCCCGCTCCACCGGCACCGGCCTCAAGCCCGAGGAGATCCTCGACATCACCTCCCGGGTGTTCCGCGGCACGTCGTGGTTCCGGCGGTTGCTGGGCAAGGGCAAGAAAAACCAGAAGAAATGAAAAACCAGAAGAAATAGGGGGGAAGGGGAAGGGGAAGGGGAAGGGGAAGGGAAAGGGA
>CAYFWA010001324.1:0-1522 GCA_964346625.1 uncultured Myxococcales bacterium | reverse complement strand
GCGTGATCCCCGGGTTCATGATCCAGGGCGGTTGCCCCAACACGCGCCCGGGCGCCTCGGGCACGCCCGGCACCGGCGGGCCGGGTCACCACGTGGACGCCGAGTTCAACGACACAAAGCACGAGCGCGGCATCCTGAGCATGGCCCGCTCCTCCGACCCCAACAGCGCCGGCAGCCAGTTCTTCGTCTTGGTGGCCGACTATCCGTCTTTGGATGGGCAGTACACGGCCTTCGGCCGCGTGGTGGCCGGGCTCGAGACCGCCGACGCCATCGTGGCCATGCCGCGCGACGCGCGAGACAAGCCCAAAGACCGCGTGGAGATGACCGTGGAGGTCCTCGAGTAGCGGCAGGCGGATCGTGCACACTGTCCACCCTGCCCTCGCTGCCCCACCGTTGGCCGGGCCATGCGCGTAGCGGCCCGCGGCGTCGTGCTGGCCGGCGGCCGCTCCCGGCGGCTGCAGGGGCGGGACAAGGCCCAAATCGACCTCGGCGACGGGCCGCTGCTCGACCGCGCGCTGTCGCTTTTGCGACCCCTCTGTGCGGACCTGCTGGTGGTGGGGGATCCCGCCCGGCACGCGGGCCACGGCGCCCCGGTGATCCCGGATCGAGTTGCCGGCTGCGGGCCGCTCGGCGGCCTGGACGCCGCCCTCCGAGCTACTCGCGCTGGCGCTCGGGACGCTGCCCCCCCGGCGCCCGGCGCCGCGCCCTTCGTGCTCCTGCTGGGCTGTGATCTGCCCTTCGTGCGCCCGACCCTGCTCGAGGCCCTGCTCGAGGCGCCGGAGCGCCACGACGTGGTGCTGCCCACGCTGAGGGGACGCGACGAGCCGCTGTGCGCCCGCTACGCCACCCGCATCCAGCCGCAGGTCACCGCCGCCCTCGAGACGCGACAGCTCAAGCTGATCCGGCTGTTCGACCACCCGGAGCTCGAGGTGGAGCGGCGGCCCATCGAGCATGGCTCGGCGGCGGCGGTGGCGGTGGCCACCGCCGAGGATCTGTTCAACCTCAACACCCCCGAGGACCTGGAGACGGCGCGGCGCATCGCCACCCGCCGCCGGGAGGAGCGTACACCATGATCTCGACGATCCCGTCTTTCGCCCCTGCACGGTGCCCGAGGCGAGCGGGCGCCCGACGCGGCGCCGGACTGCTCGCCCTGGGTTTGCTGGTGGCAACCGTGGCCGGCCTGGCCGGTCTAGCGAGCCCGGGCTGCGAAGGCGTACAGCCGGCACGCGACCAACCGCCGGCGCGTCCAGGTCCGCCCTCGAGCCCCAGGACGGGGCGTGAGTCGGGAGCGGATGGCGCGGCGAAGGCCGAAGCCACCGGGAAGCGGCTCGAGGTCACGGACCTGTTCGGCAAGGTCCCTTTGGCGGGGCGGCCCCTGAAAAAGCTCACCTGGTCGCACGACGGGCGCTGGCTGTATTTCCTGCGCCCCAACGCCGAGGACGCCCGGGTGCTGGATCTGTGGCGGCAGGAGGTGAAAAGAAATGAGGCCGGCAAGACCGGCAAGGCCGGCAAGACCGGCAAG
>CAYFWA010001323.1:0-1528 GCA_964346625.1 uncultured Myxococcales bacterium | reverse complement strand
TCGGGGCCCCGGCGGATTGAGCGGGCGTAGCGCAGAAGGTTGTTGCGATCGGCGTGGCCGGAGTAGGAGCGCAGGGTATGAATCCGGGCGTTGATGCTGTAGCGACGCCCGTCGAGCTCGACCCAGCCGCCGCGCGGGCCGTAGGTCTGGATTGCCCGGCCGGGGGTGCCGTGCGCCTGATAGCCGACAAAGACCACGTCATTGCGGGCGTCTCCAATCATCGCCTTGAGATAGTTAATGATTCTGCCGCCGGTGCACATACCGCTCGCCGAAATCACCACGGCGGGTCGGCCCGATTGAGCGAGGTACTCCACGGTGTGGAGGTGGTTCTCGTGGCTGTCCACCGTGTAGAGCTGATCAAAGCTCAAGGGGTGGCGCCCGGCGCGAACCCGCCGGTGTGCTTCGGCGTCCCAATGGGGGCGCAGGCGCGTGAACGCTTCGGTAAAGCGCGCCGCCAGGGGAGAGTCAACAACGATCTCCATCCGGTCCCAGGTGAGCTCCGGCTGTTCGGGGTTTACCGGACGCTCTCCAGCCGCCTGGATCAGGCCTTCGATCTCGTAGAGCAGCTCCTGGGTGCGTCCCAGACTAAAGGCGGGGATCAGGACGGTTCCGCCGTCGCTGAGGGCATGTTCGAGGGCATCTTGTAGAGCCTGCCGGCGACACGCAGCTTAACTCGCAGGGGCACCCGCTTCTCGGCCTTGTAGCCCTTTTCGCCGCCGTCCCCGGGGTCAATATCCCGCCACTCGCCGTAAGGCAGGGCTGTGATTTGCGTCTTGAGGCGTTCAATGATCGCGTCAATCATGCGGGGATTTCGAGTGATTCCCACCTTCACCGCATCCTCCAACACCAGCGGCAAGAGGACCGCGGTAGGCTCGCTGCACAGAATCGGACCGGTGAAGCCCGCCGCGAGTAAATAGGGTATGCGCCCCACGTGATCAATATGGCCATGAGTAACCACCAAGGCCCGCAGATGCTCCACGGGAAAGTCGATCGCCTCCGGCACCGGATCGTTCTCGGTGGGCTCCAGGGCATCCTGCCCCTGCCGAAGCCCGCAGTCGATCAGAATACCGCTGCCGTCCTGCAGACGCACTTCGTGGCAAGAGCCGGTTACCTCTCGGCGGCCGCCGTGGTGGATCAAGGTGTAGAGGCCGCTCATGGTGGTGCAGCCTCCTTTTTCGGCGAGCGTTGGAAATCGGGGGTCTTCAGGGTTAGATCCCTCCGGAGTCTTCTCGTTATCCGTCAGCTGAAGCTATCCATCTTCGTGTAGCGGCGAGTATGGCACGAATGATTTGGATGTTGGCATCAATAAACCGCCGTATCCGGGTAAACCGGAGGTCGAGGGATTCATGAGCCATCACGCTGCGCAGCGGAGCCAGGGTCCGAATCTCTTCGGAGGCCTGTACGATCTTTGCGATATCTATAGTTTCATTTATGAGGGCCAGCTCGTCGTGGCGTATGGTCGACGCTTTCCGGCGCCTGGAACGAGGACAGGAAGGTGAGGTGGTCATTTCGCGATAGTCTGCGAAAG
>CAYFWA010001322.1:0-1528 GCA_964346625.1 uncultured Myxococcales bacterium | reverse complement strand
GGAATTGGTCTCGGAATTGGTCTCGGAATTGGTCTCGGAATTGGTCTCGGAATTGGTCTCGGAATTGCGAGCTAGTCTGTCCATCGATCCTCGGAGATCCTCGGATGCGGGCGTCGGGGATCCGGCGCTTTGCCCAAGGTAGCCGCAGCGGCCGCCCAACTCAAGGCCTCCAACTCAAGGCCTCGCCGATCCGAAGCCAGGGCCCCCCAGATCAGAAAATTGGGCGCGAGATCGGCCTTGGTGTAAGGTCGATGTCGAAAGGACCCGGTCAGGTCCCCGTCCAGTCCCGCGTCGCTCGCCGCGAGCCCTGTGGGCGCGACGCGGGTCGCGCCCCCGCGGGCCGAGCCCGCTGTCCGAGCCGAGCGGACCTGGCCGCAGGGCAAACCGTCGGCATGGCCTCGAAACTCCGCGATCCTCCAGAGCAGCCCTTCCCGCGACGCTTCGGCAAGTACAAGCTGCTGCGCGAGCTCGCCCAGGGCGGCATGGGCGCGGTGTACCTGGCGGCCTCGGGCGCCCGGGGCATGGAGAAGGTCTGCGCCCTCAAGGTGGTGCTGCCCAGCCTCGCCACCCCCGAGTACATCGGCCGGTTCATGGACGAGGCCAAGGTGATGGTGCGCCTGTCGCACGGCAACCTGGTGCAGGTCTTCGACGTGGGCGAGGTGGACGACGAGGCCTACATCGCCATGGAGTACGTGGACGGCCAGGACATCCGCTCCATCTGGAACCGGTGCGTGGAGGTGCGCCGGGCCTTCCCGGTGGACGTGGCCGTGCACATGCTCAAGGACGCCTGCCGGGGTCTTTCCTACGCCCACACCTACGAGGGGCTGCACCTGGTGCACCGAGACATCAGCCCACCCAACATCATGGTCAACTTCGCCGGCGAGTCCAAGGTGATGGACTTCGGCCTGGCCCACTCCGCCATCAAGGTGGAGCACACCAGCCCGGGCCTGGTGTTCGGCAAGGTGCCCTACATGTCCCCCGAGCAGGCCCGCGGCGACCTCCTCGACGGGCGCACCGACGTGTTCGCCGTGGGCGTGGTGCTCTGGGAGCTGCTCACCGGGCGGCGCCTGTTTCCCTCGCAGGGCGACCAGGCCTCCGACATCGCCGCCCGCGCCCGCGACCCGGAGATCCCCTCGTCGCGCGAGTTCACCCGCCGGGTGCCGCCGGCCCTCGACGAGCTGGTGCTGCGCGCCCTGGCGGTGGACCCCGACGAGCGGTTCCAGAGCGCCGCCGAGATGAGCGCCGCCCTGGGCCGGTTTCTCTCCACCAACTGGCCGGGCACCGACAGCCACCGCGTGGGCTCCTTTGTCACCGACCTGTTTGGCGCTTGCTCTGCGCCAAGCGACGCGCGGTACCGGGCGAGAACGTCCCGCCGCATGGGCTCGGCCGTCTCATACGCTCCCTGCGCTTCATGCAGCGTCGCGATGTTGTTGAGCGAGGTCACGGTTTTGTCGTGCTCTGGGCCGAGTGCAGTTTCACGAATCGTCAGCGCCATGCGAAAGTGCGATTCGGCCTCAGCCAGGCGCCC
>CAYFWA010001321.1:0-1532 GCA_964346625.1 uncultured Myxococcales bacterium | reverse complement strand
TGAACTCATCCGCGCCCTGTCGATCCCAGAGCGTGAACCGATTCCTGACAGCACCACCTGCTCGTCCTGGCGCTCGGGGCGCCACAGCCCCACCAGGGCGCAGTCGCGAAAAAGCGGCCCGCGGTCGTCGGCGAGGGCGCGCAGGGGTGGCTCCAGGGTGCCGGGATAAAGGTTCACGCCGCGGCGGATGATCATGTCCTTGACCCGGCCCACCAGCACCAGGGCGGAGCGGCCGTCGGGGCCGGGCACCCGGCGGCCCAGGTCCCCGGTGCGCAGCCCCTCGCCAGGGGCGCGGGGCGGCTGGCCGAGGTAGCCGGAGTACAGCGACGGGCTGTGGACCACCACCTCGCCGACTTCCGGATCCGCGGCCGAGTGCGGTTCGAGCTCCAAGCGCACCTCGGGCAGGGGGGAGCCCACGAAGTCGCCCTGGCCGCCGGCGCGCTCCCAGGCGAGCTTGTCGCGAAGCTGGGACACGCACACCGGACCGGCCTCGGTGAGGCCGTAGATGCTCAGCACGCGGGTGTCGGGGTGCAGCCAGGTGCGGAGCTGGCGCAAAAACGCCGGGGTCACCGGCGCGCTGCCCAGCAGCACCGAGCGCAGGGAGGCGGGCAGGGGGGCGCGGCCCGGGCCGGTCATCTCCATCATCTCCACCCAGATGTAGGGCGAGCCGAAGTAGGCGTCCACCGCGCCCTGGCGCACCAGGCGGTGCACCAGGCGGGCCCGGCGGCGGCGGCGGCCCCGCGTGGTAAAGGCGGTGCGCCCGAGCCGCAGGGCGTAGAGCACCTGCTGGGGCGTGTCGGCCAGAAAGCGTTCGATGGGCAGGTCCGCGATGGTGGAGCCGATGTGCGTGAGGTAGTGGCCCAGGGCGCCGTGCGACAGGCGCACGCCCTTGGGCGCGCTGGTGGTGCCCCCGGTGAATACTAGCACGCCGTCGTCTTCCGGAGCGCGGTTCACGGGGGTGAGATCGGCGTCGCGGGGGAGACGGTCCACGAGGCGGTCGAGCAAGCTGGGGGTGAGCACCACGCGCTGGGGCACGTCCCGGCGTGGGGGCACCGGGGGCACGTCCAGCTCCAGGCGGCGCAGGCCCTGGCGGGCGCCGGGCACCCAGCCGAGTCGCTGCACCAGGGGGTGGACCAGCAGCCAGCGCGCCCGCGCGGCGCGGATCCGGGAGCGGTACACCGCGTCGCCGAGGCCGGGCTCGCACAGCACCGGCACCCCCCCGAGCAGCAGCACCGCCACCGCGGACGTGGCGAACTCCACGCCGTTGGGGACCTGCAGCACCACCCGGTCTCCGGGGGCGAGCCCCTGGCGCGCGAGCTCGCGGCCCAGCGCCACCACCCGGCGCCGCAGCGCGCCGAAGTCGGCCTGCCGTCCTCCGGGCTCGCACACCCCCGGCCGCGCGGGGTCGGCCGCGAGCTGCTCCAGGATGGGCCCCGCCACGTTCATCGCGTGCCTCGTGCTCGGTCTCGGTCTCGTGCTCGGTCTCGGTCTCGGTCTCGGTCTCGGTCTCGGTCTCGGTCTCGGTCTCGGTC
>CAYFWA010001320.1:0-1533 GCA_964346625.1 uncultured Myxococcales bacterium | reverse complement strand
AAGCGGCGGGGATCGAGCCGCAAGCGGCGGGGGTCGAGCCGCGAGCGGGGACGCTCGGGGCGAGGCGCGCCCCGCGGGACGGGGGCCGATCCGGGGAGCTTTTGCCTGCGCGAGGCCGATCCAGGACGGTGACGCGACATGCGGGGCGCGATTTGCAACCGCCGTACCGGGTCGAAAAAAGCTGGGATCTCCCCAGGAGCCCCGGCCGTGACCACCTCCATCGTCCGGATTTCGGCGCTGCGCGTCCGGATTTCGGCGCTGCGCGTCCGGATTTCGGCGCTGCGCGTCCCGGATCCCGGCGCTGCGCGTCCCGGATCCCGGCGCTGCGCGTCCCGGATCCCGGCGCTGCGCGTCCTGGATCCCGGCGCTGCGCGTCCCGGATCCCGGCGCTCCCCGGCGCTCCCCTTGCGGATTGCGGCGCCAGGAGCCGGCGCCGGAGGGCGGGGCGGGGACCCGCCCTGCCGATGAGGACCCCGGCGCTGCGCGTCCCGGATCCCGGCGCTCCCCGGCGCTCCCCTTGCGGATTGCGGCGCCAGGAGCCGGCGCCGGAGGGCGGGGCGGGGACCCGCCCTGCCGATGAGGACCCCGGCCCCTCGCGGACAAGTGCGGATTTGACTGAATGCTTGTTCAGGTACATACTGACCACTCTCCGGGGCCGGGCAGTAGCCGGGACACGCCCGAGAGGCGTCTCCCGGGACCGGAACCGGCGCCGCGGAGGCGGCGACTGGAGGGCGATTTGGCAAACGCTGGCGGACACGGCGGTCACGGCGGTCACGGCGGTCACGGCGGTCACGGCGGTCACGGCGGTCACGACGGGCTCGGGGATCCGGTCCTCGAGCAGTTTCTCGACGGGCTCGACCCCGATCCTCCCCTGAGCGAGACGGCGCGGGTGGTGCTCGAGGCCCGCTACCTGCAGCGCGACGAAGCGGGGCGGGTCTGCGAGACCCCGCGCCAGCTCTTTTCCCGCGTGGCCGAGCACCTGGCCGCCAAGGAGCCGCTCCCCCAGGCGCGCCGGCGCGAGGCCGCGGAGCTGTACGCGCGGCTCATGCAGACCCGCGTGTTTTTGCCCAACTCGCCCACGCTGATGAACGCCGGGGTGCCCGGGGGGCAGCTCGCGGCCTGCTTCGTGCTCCCGGTGCACGACTCCATCCCGGAGATCTTCGGCGCGGTGCGCGACATGGCGCTGGTGCAAAAGACCGGCGGCGGCACGGGCTTTTCATTCAGCGAGCTCCGGCCCGCCGGCGACCGCGTGCGCTCCACCCAGGGCGTGTCCTCGGGCCCGCTGACCTTCATGGAGGTGTTCAACACCGCCACCGACACCATCCAGCAGGGCGGCAAGCGCCGGGGGGCGAACATGGGGGTGCTGTCGGTGCACCACCCCGACGTGCTGCGCTTCATCACGGCCAAGACCGACCCCACCCGGCTCACCAACTTCAACGTGTCGGTGGCGCTGTCCGACGAGTTTTTCGCGGCCCTGCGCGTTCAGGGGGGATGTCCCATCCCCCCTCGCCCCGAAAAAGCGCGGTTTTTCGG
>CAYFWA010001319.1:0-1540 GCA_964346625.1 uncultured Myxococcales bacterium | reverse complement strand
GGCTCTCTCCCCGGCTCCCTCCCCGACTCCCTCCCCGGCTCTCTCCCCGACGCCCTCCCCTGCTCCCTCCCCGGCTCTCTCCCCGACGCCCTCCCCGGCTCCCTTGCCCGGTACCTTCTCGATGGCCTTCTGGGTGCTCCCCAGCTCGATGCCCAGGGTGATCCCGCCCGACAGCACGAAGCCGCTGGCGCGCAGCCGCGGGTAGCCGGGGTTGGAGAGCTGCAGGCCCAGGGTCTCGTCGTTCGTACGATCGCAGGGCACCTCGTCCCCGAGGGCCTCGTCCGGGCTCACCGGAGAGGGCCCCGCCGGGCACTCGGGCTGGGGCACCACGATCCTCTTTTTGAAAGTCCGCGGGATGAGCGCGTGCATCCGCAGGTGCATGTCGAGCCAGACCCGCCGCCCGAGCAGCAGGCCCATGTCCACCCCGATGCCCGCGCTCACCACGAGCTTGTGCCCGTCCAGCATGTTTGTCCGCCCCCCCTGGTCGGGCACCGGGGAGCTCTCGAATCCGAGCCCCAGCCGCAGCGGCAGGTGGATGCCCCGCGGCAGCGCCACGCGGTACTCCACGCCGGCCTTTACCCCCACCGCATCGCGGAACTGGATCTCCGGCGTGTCCCCGGTGAGCGAGCCCACCAGGGGCAGCACGCTGGACACCTCCACGTAGGGCCCCTCGTACAGGCGCCACAGCGCGTAGGTCACGTCCAGGGCCACCGCGAGGTCGGGCGTGGGGGTGGCCGCGAGCCCCAGCGCGAAGATATGCGGGGAAAACAGCCCCTCGGCGTCGATGTTGAGGTTCAGATCCGCCCCGGCCACGAAGTTGTACGAGTCGGTGCGAAACCGCATGGAGAACTGCTGCCGGTAGGCGAGGCCCACGTGGAGCCACCGGTACGAATAGCGCGCCCCCGCGTTGAAGCCGAAGCTCCCGCCCAGGGTCTGGCTCACCCGCGCCTCCAGCGAGCGCGAAGCGCCCTCGGTGCCCACGATCACCCCGTCGAGCCCGGCGAAGACGTTCAACCCCAACCCCAGGGTCAGCCGCCCCCAGCGAGGGCTGTCCAGCAGCCGCACCGCTCCCGTGGGGAGCACCACCACCCGCTGGGTACGATTGTCGAAGTACGGATAGAACGGGTCCGTGGGCAGATGCGAGATCACCCGCGCCACGATGTCCGGGTGGGCCGAGACCAGCAGCCCCACCCAGATCCGGTCGGCCAGCTTCCCCTTGAAGGGCACCGGCACCGTGAGCCCCACCGCGAACTCGTAGGGGTTCTCGATGGACTCCCGGGCGTCCCGGATCTCGAGCCAGCCGATGTAGGCCGTGGAGGAGAAGTGAAACTCCGCCTGCCGCCCGTTGGCCACCCCGGCCGGGTTGTGGAAGGCCGCCGACGGCCCGAAAGACAGCGCCGTGGCCGCGTCCCCCATGCCCGAGTAGCGCGATCCCATGCCGAACAGCTCGGCCGAGTTGGCCCGCGCCACCCGCGTCCCCGCCAGCCCCACCATAAGGGTCGCCACCAAACCCAACCATCCCACCCGTCCCAACCATCCC
>CAYFWA010001318.1:0-1540 GCA_964346625.1 uncultured Myxococcales bacterium | reverse complement strand
GCTGGTCCCGGTCCGTGAGCTCCGTATCCCGCCCCGGCTCGGCGCCCCCGCGGGGGTTGAGCACGAAGGACTGCACCGCGTACACGTCCGCCCCGCCCGCGCCTCCCGGCGCGCAGGCCTTCACCAGCGTGCTGTCCGCTGTCGCCACCGCCTGGCCCTTGACCGGCGTGGCGGCCGGCCGGAAGTCGTGGCGCACGAAGCCGCACAACACGAAGGGCGCGTGGGTCCGGACGGCCCGCCGCGCCAGCTCGCGGTAGGAGATCCCCTGCAGGGAGCGGGGCAACGGCAGGATGAAGATGCGGTTGCTGTCCTGGGCGTTGGTCAGCAGGCGGGTGAAGATGTTCTTGACGCCGGGCGTGATGCAGCTCTGGGCGATGAGCTTCTCGGCCATGTCCCCCACGCACACCACCTCGTTGACCTCGGTGGAGCGCAGGTGGACCCGGTTGATGGAACGGATCAGCTCCATCACCGTGTGGATCTCGGGGCTTTGGCGCTCGATGGCCAGGGCCACCAGGGTGGAGCGGGCGTCGGCCAGATCCTCCTGCAGGGGATCGGCCAGGATCACCGCGGCGCGCGCCGAGGCGATACCTGCGCGCCGGAGGTTCTCCGCGCTGGCCGGGCCGCCCTCGTCGAGCAGCACGTAGAAGTTGTCCCGGGTGAAGTCGTTGTCGGGCTCCGGCCGCCACTGCGGGTGGTTTTCCCACAGGCCGGGATCCTGGACCACCAGCACGATGGGCGGCCGGCTCTGCACGGTGGGGTCGTGCAGCTCGGCGACGATGCACGGCACCTGCTCGCTGAGGTTGCACAGCACGACGTGGTCGGTCAGGCCCTCGGGAGGACGTTGCCACTCCATAGATCCTCTTGGTGAATCTCGGCAAAGGACGGGCGCTGGGCGGCGATGACCACCAGGTTGTCGCCCTCGCGAAGCACCAGGTCCTCCTCGGTGAGCCCTCCTCGGCCGGGCTGGGGGTTGAGCAGCAAATTCGTATGGGGGCGATGGGCCGGGGAGCGATCGATGCCCGTCAGGATCACCGCCTCGGTGTCGTCCTCCAGCAGCCGGAGCTGCACCTCGCGAAAGTGCTGGCCCACGAACCGCGGCGGCACAACCACGGTGTAAAACTCGCTGGTGTCCGTGGCGAAGGTCATGAGGCGATCGAAGACCCCCGTGATGCCGGGGTTGAGCACCGACTGGCTGATGAGCCCCTCGCCGTAGCGGCGGCTGAGGATGAACTCCGCGCCCGCTTGCTCGAGGGGGTGGACCTCCTCGAGGGTGCGCGGATCGCGCAGCTCCACCACCAGGGGCCGCCGGCTCCCCCCGCACACCACGGCGATGGTCTCCATCAAGGTCCGATCGTCCACGAGGTGGGGCCGCGCGGTGGTCTTTTCGGAGGCCAGCACCACCACCCGCAGCGCGGTGTCGAGCTGGGCCTGGGCTAGCACGTCCACCCGCACCGGGTCCCCGACGAGCGCGAAGACCTTGCTGTAGACCCCGGGGTCGGTCACCTCCAGTTCTTCGGCGTCCCGGGCCACCACCAGGATG
>CAYFWA010001317.1:0-1542 GCA_964346625.1 uncultured Myxococcales bacterium | reverse complement strand
CCTCGCGATCTCGGGCCGGTTCTGACGGCCCCCCCCGCTCCAATGGGCCCCCCCCGCTCCAATAGGCCCCCCCGCTCAGATCAGCACCCTCTCGTCTTCTTCCACGTCCTCGATGAGCAGATCGTCCTCCATCACCATCCGGGTGTCGGCCCACCGCTTTTCGGACAGGGACTCGAAGTAGGCCTTCATCTCGGGGACAGCCTTGAGCAGGCGCTGGAAGTAGACCTTGTCCAAAAACAGGATCGTGCTCTGACGGGCGGCGGTTACCGTGGCGGTGGCCGGACCGCCGCGCAGCAGGGCGATCTCCCCGAACACCTCCCCCGCCTTGAGGTTGGCCAGCAGCACCGCCTCCTGGCCGTCGGTGGACTTGGTGACGTCCACCTCTCCCGACAGCAGGACATAGAGGCCACGGCCGGGGTCTCCCTCGCGCAGGATGGCGGTGCCTGGCGCCACCTCGTGGCCGGTGAACCGCTTGAGCAGATCCGTGCGCTGCTTGCGGGAAAACGGGCGGAAGATGGGCGCGGTGGCCAGCAGGTTGTTCAGGAGCCGGTCCCGGCAGAAGCGGTCCAGGGCCACCGCGATGGCGTCCATCTCCGCGGCCAGCGACGACAGGCCCTCCCGCGTGACCTCCAGCAGGTCGCAGGAGCTCACCACCTGCACCGACGCGGTGCGTGGGGAGGCGTGGATGAGGGCCATCTCCCCGAAGATGGAGCCTTCGTGCAGCCGGGCGAGCTCGGTCTCCCGCCCCTGGATGTCCGTGCGGTAGACGCGCACCTCACCGGTGGCGATGAGAAAGAAGGACTCGCCGATCTCACCCTCGCGCACCACCATGGCGCCGTCTTCCAGGCGGTGGGCCAACATGGTTTCGAGCACCCGCCGGAAGGTGGTGCCCGACAAATCGGACAAAAGCGGCATCCGGTGCAGCATGCGCGGGTAGTCCCCCACGCGCGCGAGGTTGGCGCCCGCCGCCGCGGCGCCCGCCACGAGCTGCTGGGGGCTTAGCTCTGCCTGCATGTCCGGCGGCTTCACCTCGGCGTCCTCCTCCGTGGGCGCGAACCGCTCCCCGTAGCGCGAGACGCGATCCGACTCGGCCGAGTACAGCCCGGCAAGCTGATCGTACAGCGGCCCCACGTCCACGTTGGAGGCGGCCAGGACCTTGCCGATGAGCACCGCCACCAGCGGATGGCCCGCCTGCATGGCGTGGGTGGCCGTGGCGACGTAGACCTGGGCGGCGGCTTCGGACGCGCCCGCCCGGACGAGCAGATCGGCGAGCCTGAGCCGCAGCCCGGTCTCCGTGGGGGCGACGTCCACCAGGCGCCAGTAAATGCGCAGCGCCGAGTCGAGCTGCCCGGAGGCCACGGCCTGGGCGCCCAGCTTCTTCAGCTCACCGATCTCGATACCCATGGTTCACTCCGCGAGGGCTCCCCAGCGGGGGGCGGGGGGACGGGGAGCCGGCTGATACCCTCCCAGTTCAACCGAAGCCGCTGTTTTTGGCAAAAACTCTCAACCCGCGCCCGGGTCCGCCCCCCCCCGGCCGCCCCG
>CAYFWA010001316.1:179-1542 GCA_964346625.1 uncultured Myxococcales bacterium | reverse complement strand
CGCCGGGGCGCGGCGACGAGGGAGGGCGCCCGCGAAAAGAGCCCCCGGGTGGGGGTGAATCGCCGGGGCGCGGCGACGAGGGAGGGCGCCCGCGAAAAGAGCCCCCGGGTGGGGGCGAATCGCCGGGGCGCGGCGACGAGGGAGGGTGCTCGCCATGAGGGGAGACCGCCGGCTGACGGGGACGCGTACGCGTACGCGCGCGCTGCCGATCCCGGCGCCGGCAGCGGCGCTGGCGCCGGCGGCGGCGCTGACGCCAGCGGCGGCGTTGGCGCCGGCGGTGCTGCCCGCCCTGGCGCCCGCCGGCGACCGGCTGCTCGACAGCCCGGTGGTGACGGTGGTGGTGCTCGGCGCCCTGTCGCTGCTTTCCTTCGCCCTGGTGATGCTCACCAGCTTCGTGAAGGTGGCGGTGGTGCTGTCGGTGCTGCGCTCGGCCATCGGCACACCCCAGATCCCCCCCACGCTGGTGATCACGGGCCTCGCCCTGGTGCTGTCGGCCTACATCATGTCGCCGGTGGTGCGCGACTCGTATCGCCAGGCCGCCCCCGGCGTGCAGAAGCTGCGCCAGGGCGAGGGGAGCACCGCGGAGCAGCTCGAGACGCTGTTTTCCACGGCCCGCGACGCGGCGGGGCCGCTGCGCGCCTTTCTCAAGCGCCACGCCCACCCGCGGGACCGCGAGAGCTTCCTGGCCATGGCCCGGCAGATGCACGAGCCGCAGGATCGCGCCGCAATCGGCCCCGACGACTTCCTGGTGCTGGTGCCGGCCTTCCTGGTCACCGAGCTCAAGGAGGCCTTTCAGATCGGCTTCTTTCTGTTCGTGCCCTTCCTGGTGATCGACCTGGTGGTGGCCAACATCCTGCTCGCCCTGGGCATGCACATGCTGTCGCCCACCACCATCTCGCTGCCGTTCAAGTTCCTGCTGTTCGTGCTGGTGGACGGCTGGTATCTGCTGACGCGGGGCCTGGTGGGAGGGTACCTATGAGCGCGACGGGCGCCCACGCCCGCCAGGCGATGGTTTCGCGTCCCCCGGCGGCCGGGGACATCGAAGGAGGGTCCTCATGACCGACGCGGTGCTGCGCGTGGCCCAGGAGGGCCTGCTGTTGGTGCTCGTGTGCAGCGCGCCGCCGGTGCTGGCCGCGCTGGTGGTGGGCCTGATCATGGGCGTGCTGCAGGCCGCCACCCAGATCCAGGAGCAGACCATCAACCTGGTGCCCAAGATCGCCGCGGTGGCCGTGGCCCTGGTGGTGGCCGGGCCCTGGATCGGCGCCCAGCTCCTGCGCTTCACCCAGGCGGTGATGGCCAGCATCGCGGTCATCGGCCGCGCTGGTCCCTGACCCGGCGGAGTCGGCTCCCGAGGGCCCGGCTA
>CAYFWA010001316.1:0-79 GCA_964346625.1 uncultured Myxococcales bacterium | reverse complement strand
CGCCGGCTCCCGAGGGCCCGGCTACGCCGGCTCCCGAGGGCCCGGCTACGCCGGCTCCCGAGGGCCCGGCTACGCCGGC
>CAYFWA010001315.1:0-1545 GCA_964346625.1 uncultured Myxococcales bacterium | reverse complement strand
AGAGCTGAGGAGAGCTGAAAAGAGCTGAGGAGAGCTGAGGAGAGACGAGGAGAGACGAAAAGCGCCCAGGAGAGACGCCGACATGTTCGATGACGATACCAGACGAGAGGGGGGCTCAGCGCCGACGGGGGCGGGGCTCTTTTTGCAAAACGCCACGGCGGCGACCCTGGCGCCTGCCACCGTGCGCCCCGGGGTCCACGTGCGGATCCAGGGCGACACCATCGAGGCCGTAGGCGCCGAGCTGACGCCGCAGCCCGGCGACGAGGTGGTGGACCTCACGGGCCAGATCCTGCTGCCGGGCTTCGTGGTGGGCCACCACCACCTGTACTCGGCCCTGGCGCGCGGGATGCCTGCGCCCTTCCGCGCGCCGCCCACGAGCTTCTCGGAGACCCTGGAGAAGGTCTGGTGGCGCCTCGACCAGGTGCTCGACGACGAGACCATCTACCTGTCTGCGCTGGCCGGCGCCCTGGAGGCGGCGCGCTTCGGCATCACCGCCATCGTGGATCACCACGCCTCGCCCCGCGCCGCGGTGGGCTCGCTGGATCTCGTGGCCCAGGGCCTCTCGGAGGTGGGGCTGCGCGGGCTGCTTTGCTACGAGGTCTCCGATCGCCACGGGCCCGAGTCGGCCGAGGCCGGCATCGCCGAGAACGCGCGGTTCACCGAGACCCACGCCGACCACCCGCGGCTGCGGGGGATGATCGGCGCCCACGCCTCGTTTACCCTCAGCGACGACTCCCTCGATCGCATCGCCGAGGTGTGCCAGCGCACCGGGGCGGGCATCCACATCCACCTGCTCGAGGACGCCGTGGACCGCACCCGCTCCGAGGCGCAGTTCGGGGCGGATCCGGTGACCCGGCTGCAGCGGCGCGGGCTGCTCGGCCCCGGCGCCCTGCTGGTGCACGGGGTGCACCTGCGCGAGGCCGAGGCCGAACGGCTGCGCGAAACCGGCGCGCTGGTGGCGCACAACGCCCGGTCCAACATGAACAACCGGGTGGGCGCAGCGCCGTTGAGCGCCCTGGGAGACTGCGTAACCCTGGGCACCGACGGCATCGACGGGGACATCCTGGCCGAGGCGCGGGCCGCCCTCTTCCGGGGCCGCGAGCACGATCCGCCACTGGACGCGGGCCAGGTGGGGGCCATGTTGCAGCGGTCCAACGACCTGCTGGGCCGCCGCTTCGGCCAGCGCTTCGGCGAGATCGCCCCCGGGGCGGTGGCCGACCTGGTGATGCTGGACTATGATCCCCCTACGCCCCTGACGGCGGACAACCTCGCCGGCCACCTCGGCTTCGGCTGGGGGGCCCACCTGGTGCGCTCGGTGATCGTGGGCGGGGATTTCGTCTACCGCGACCGCGCCCACCCGCGCCTCGACGCGGCCGAGGCCCTGGGGCGGACCCGGGCCGGCGCCGTGACCCTGTGGGAGCGGCTGAGGCCTTGAGCGCCGCGGGCCGCGACTCGGTGCGAACCCTGCGGCTGCGGCGGTGAGGCCCCGGTCACGAATAAGGTGTCCAGTTCAGGGCGCCGAGGCGCCCGGCTGGCAAGATGCTA
>CAYFWA010001314.1:0-1545 GCA_964346625.1 uncultured Myxococcales bacterium | reverse complement strand
AGGCACGATTTCTGCTCGTTCTCGCGACGAAAGAAGGGCGAAACTCGAGTCAGAAACCACCGAGGCGGCGGGCGGGTGCGCCGCCGCGGCCTCCGCCTGGGGGGGATGCTCGTCGGTTCTGTTGCCCTGTTGGCTTGTGCTTGTGATGGCCCGCCCTCGTCGCCGGCGCTCGGCCCCGGACCCGCTCCTGCCGAGGGCGTCCACCCGACGCCCCCAGCCCGGCGGGCCTCCGCCGCGCGCCCCGGGCCCCCCGCTGCGCCGCGGCGCGGGGCGCGGCCCGCGCGCCCTTGCGCCGAGTGCATCGACGCCGAGCTGCGGCGGGCCTTCGAGGAGCTGCGCTCGTGTAACTATCGCCGCGGCGTGCTCGATTTCCAGTGCTCGGCCTACCAGGCCCTGCGGCGCACCCGGCAGCGGCGGGAGCGACACGACCGCGCTCGGGTGCAGCTCACCCTGGTGCGTCTGCTGGGCCATCCGGCGGCGCGGATCCGGCTGGTGGCGGCCAAGAGCCTCGCGCCCTACGCGCGGCAGTCCAGCGTGGAGCAGCGGCTGATGGCAGCCTTCGGCGCCGAGCAAAAAGCCTCGGTGCGCGCCTGGATCGTCCACGCCCTGCGGGGCGGGTCGGCGGCCGCCCGCGCGCTGGTTTTGCGCGCCCTGCGCCGCGATCCAGCGCAAAAGGTGCGCCTCAAGGCGGCCGAGCGCCTCGAGGCCTCGCCCTTTTCCAAAGACCCGGCCACCGCGCACGCGCTGCTGCGTGTGCTGCAAAAGGACGACGCGCTGGCGGTGAGGCAGCGGGCTGCCCAGGCGCTGGGCAGCGTCCGCGGGGACCCGGCGGTGGACGCGGCGCTGCTGCGCTGCCTGCGCGACGCCCGGCTCGGGCCCCACTGCGCCCTCGGCCTGGGGCGTCGGGGCGCGCAGGCGGGCTACCAGGCCGTGACCCGGCGGGTGCGCGCGGCCCTGACCGGACGGCCGCTTCACCCCCTGTACGTCTGGTCGCTGGTGGAGTTCGCCGACGCCCCGTTTTTCGATGCCGCCGCCCAGCGGGGGTTGCTCCAGCAGCTCGCCCGCTCCCGCCGCCAGCCCGGCCCCGTGCGCCAGTATGCCGTCAAGGCGCTCGGGCGGCTCGGGGCTCGGATCCCCGCTCAGCGGCCCGCCGTGAGGCGCGCCCTGCAGCGACTGGGGACCGACCCCGCCCTCGCGGTGTCGGCGAAGCTGGCCCTCGCGGCCCTCGCCACCCGCTCTCCTGACCGTCCCCGGCCCCGGAGGGCCGGCGTCCCGGCCCGCCGCGCGCCCCCGGTCCCGGCGCGCCGCCCGGCGGCCCGCCCCGGGAATCCATCGCCGCGCTGATGCGTTATAGTAACCGTCCAGGGTTTCGTAGGGTAGGACCGTCAACGTGATAATCGGCAACAAGGCAGCTATCCCTGCAGCGGCGCGAAGCCCAGGTGATTGGGGGTGAGCCCCGAAAAACCGCGCTTTTTCGGGGCGAGGGGGGATGGGACATCCCCCCTGAACGCTGATGCGTTATAGTATTCCGATGACGAGACGTGC
>CAYFWA010001313.1:0-1548 GCA_964346625.1 uncultured Myxococcales bacterium | reverse complement strand
AGCCGGGATGGATCGGCGTCCCGAGTGCAGAGTTTATTTTGACCCGCTCCCTTAGCCGTTAGCGTTTCGCCTCAGCAGGTTGCGCGAGCCACTGCTTTGAGACCGAAGCCAATTCCATTCGTGCTGCAAGATCGTCGTAGCGGTCCGGTGCTCGGCGAGTCAAGCACCCCGGGGGATTGTATGGCAAACTAGAATCATGCGGCGTCTGCATCTCATCCTCGCCCTTGGGGCGAGCGCCGGGTTTCTGCTCGACCGCCCGCTGGCCGGCGCGCGGGGGCGGTCCCGGGGGGTGGTGCTGCCCGAGCTCACGGGGCGGGGCAAGGGGGCGGATCCCGCTCGGGCGGTGGATGCGTCGAGGGGCGCCACCGCCTCCCGCCGGCAGCTTCGCCAGCAGGCCGAGCGGCGCTACCCCATGGAGGTACTGTCCGACGGTACGCGCCGCTACCGGGCGCCTGGCTTCTACGCCGACGTGGCCCCTGACGGCTCGGTGCGCTTCCGCCCGCGGCGGGCCTCCTTCAAGGCCCGGCAGACGGCGCTGTCATTCGACGTGACCGACGCCACCGAGCGGTCCCGCGGCCGGGATCCCTACGTGGCGGCCAAGCTGCGGTTTTTACGGGACACCCGCGTCCTGCGCGCGCGGCTGCGGCGGCAGGCGCGGCAGCGCTGGCGCCGTGGTTACTTCGAGCAGCTCCCGGCGCGGCTGAAGCGGCTGTGGGGGCGCCAGGACCTCAGCCCGGAGCGCAAGCGCCGGCTGCTCTTTGCGCTGTGGCGCGAGTGCCTGGAGCCCGGGGATTCGCCGCTGCAGCGCCAGGCGCAGTGGGCGCGGTGGCGGATCCTGAGCTTCATCCAGCGGCACCTGCCCAAGGGCTCGCCTCACGGCTACCCCGCTGCCGAGTTGGCGGCGCTCAACCGCGAGCGTCCCCGGGGCCATCCGCGCTTCGCCCCCTACCAAAAGCTCCGGCGTCCGCCGCCGCTCCCTGCGCGACCCCGAACGCGCGCCGCGCCGTCCGCTCCCCCGTCCGGTGAGCGCGCCACGCCGCGGCGGGAGCCTCCCTGCCGCCCCGCGCCGAGGTGAGGGGCCCTCGCCGCGGAGCTTCAGACAATGGGACCGAACAGCTCCCGCGTGTTCTCTTCGCACGCCTGACGGACCCGCTGCTGGGACACCCCCTTGAGCTCGGCGATCCAGCGCACCACGAGCGGCAGGTTGGCCGGCTCGTTGCGCTCGTCGCGCTCGGGGCCGAGCACCGGGGCATCGGACTCGAGCAGCAGACGGTGAAGGGGGACGGCTTGGACGAGCTTCTGCTTCTGGGGGGAGCGCGCCACCGAGGGCGGCACCCGCGCAAAAAACCCGGGGAGCGGGGGGATGCGAATCCCCCGGGGAGCGGGGGGGTAGATCCATCCGGCGGATCGTGCGTTTGCATCGGAACATGTCGCCGCTCAGGAGGTGGTCCGATGTCCAGAATGCTGCGTGTTTCCGGATTGTTGCTGCTCGTGGGCCTGATGGGTGGGGCCTGCGCCGAGCCCGCCGGCCCGGCCTACGGGGCCCCC
>CAYFWA010001312.1:0-1550 GCA_964346625.1 uncultured Myxococcales bacterium | reverse complement strand
TTCTCTCGCCGCGGATCAGTCGTACGAGCGCCGGAGCGGCGCGCTCGACCAGCCCAATCACGGTTCAAACGCCACTTGGGCGTCCGGCTCCCGTGACTCGGCTCGCGCCCCATGGTAACTTGTGCTCCATCATGGCGCGTGCGCGGGACTTCTTGCATTGTTCGGCTGCAGGAGCCAGCCTTGTCTTGCTCTGCTTGGCCACGCAGGCGTGCGTGGTGAGCATCCCCGATCTGGCCGACTCCACGTCGACGAGCGACGGGGGCGTGGATGCGCGCCAGGAGGGCGCGGTGGATGCCGGACCCGAGGTAGGCGAGACGGGGCCCGACGTCTCGCAGGACGCGTCGGTCGATACGTTGGGGGACGGGCGGGATGACGGGGAGGCTGATTCCGGCTCCGATGCCGCGGGCGACACCGTGATCGTGTGTGAGGGCGGAACTGAAGACTGCGACGGCGATCCCGCCAACGGCTGTGAGGATCTGAGCTCCGATCCCAAGCACTGCGGATCATGCGGTCACGATTGTCTGGGCGGGGCATGCGAGCAGGGGGCTTGTCAGCCCGTGCTGCTGGCCAGCGGCCTGCTGCGCCCCTTCGGTCTCGCGAAGGATGACGACTTCGTCTACGGCACGGGCGATTCCTCCAACACCATCGAGAATGCGCAGGTGTGGAAGGTCCCGGTCGTCGGGTGCGCCAACCCTGCCAACTGCGCGAGCATCATGACGGCGTCGGGGTCGCAGTACCAGGACATCGCCATCGATGACGAAGCGGTGTACGTGACGGACCAGCAAGCCGGTCGCGTCGCCCGGCTCACCAAGAACGGGCTGCAGCAGTGCGACATCGCGGTGGGCCAGGCCAAGCCACAGGGCGTTGCCCTGCGCGATGGCTACGTGTACTGGACGGACATGGGGCGGGACATGATCCTGCGTGCCCCGGCGCAGTGCCAGACGCCTCTGGCGGACGAGGAGGTGGTGATCGCAGACACGCCTTCGCCCAGCATCTTGCGGGGCGATGATAGCGGGGTGTACTGGACCAGCGACGACGGTGGGTTGGTGTCCTGGAGCACGTGGGAGGGCGACCAGGAAGCGAGCGTGTGGACGGGCGACGCCGAGGCGGGCTCGTTCATCTTCGGGCCGGCTTTGGACGACGCGTGGGTGTACTTTCGGGAGGGATCGCAAGGGGGAGATGGGCGCCTGATCCGGGCGGCCAAGGACCGCAGCGGCGACTACGACGTCGTGGCCGAGAACCAGCCGCTCCCTCGCTACGTGGTCGTGGACGAAACGCACGCGTACTTCGGCGCCAAAGACGCGCTCGTGCGAGTCGAGAAGGACGGAGCCGGCAGCGTGGAGACGTTGGTGTCCGGCGACGAGTACAAGGCAGTCCATGGCGTGGTGCTGGACGAAGTTTCGGTGTTTTTCTGCAACTGGGCTACGGAGGGGAAGCTGTACCGGCTTGCCAAGTGACCGGGGGGCCACGCCATCGGCAACGTTGCCTTGCCGGTTGAAGCCGGGCTCCTGGCCGAGCGGCCTATCTGGGGGCATCACGCTGCTGGACGC
>CAYFWA010001311.1:0-1555 GCA_964346625.1 uncultured Myxococcales bacterium | reverse complement strand
GCCCGTCTCTTTCGCTCGCACGACCTCTTCCAGGCCCCTGAAGCGCCCGTGACGTTCAACGTGTTCAACACCCGGGAGCGCGCTGCCCGGGAGCTTTTGCTGGACCCGGAGTGGGGCCTGGCCACACGCCACGCGCCTGCCTGCGAGGAGGTCGCGCATTACGTGGTCATTGGTTTTGGAGCAGCGGGGCAGGCCGTGGCGCTGGAAGCAGCCCGGCTGGCGCACTTCGACGGGCTTCGGCGCCTGCGCATGACGATCGTAGATGACTTCTGCACAGAGCGAGGCAGCATCGGGCCCGCTGACGAAGCCCGGCGCCAGTTTCTGGCGCGCTACCCGACGTTTGGTCCTGACCCCGCGTCCATCGACCTCCTCGCACATGCGAAAAAAGATGATCCTGATAAGGACGCGTGGCACTCCCGGGCGTACCGGCCCACGTGCCGACAGGCACGGCGCGAAGCCCCGGCGATCGAGTATGTGGTGAACGCAGAGTTTGTGGACCTGCCCGCCGAGGACCCGGACCTGGTGCAAGCTCTTATCAACCGGTTCACTGCAGACGGAGACACGCCTGTCCGTCCGGCGGTCATCGCCTGCTTCGATGACGACGGGCGAAGCTTCCGCACAGCATTTCGCCTGAAAGAGCTGCTCACGACGGAGGCGGCCGGCCTGCAGGTGCCTCTCTTCGTTTACTTACCCACGGAGGAAGGACTCGCTGAGCTCATCGACCCCAGCGAATCCACGGCGGCTCCCCTCCATGCCTTTGGAAGCCAACAGCGCGTGACAAGCCACCCGCAGATCACGCGGCCTGCGGTCCAGGCGCTCGCCCAGCGCTTCCACGAGAACTATCTTGCCTGCGGGGGCACGGGTCCGCCCTGGGACCGGCTGTCCTATGCCTTCCGCCTTTCCAACGAAGATGCCGCCGCACACGCAGCGGTCAAGCTCCGCTTGGCAGGATACCGCTGGGATCTCTTTGGAAGCAGAGCCGGCCCTCAGTTGGGGAACGGGACCGGACCCCGGTGCTCAGGCCCGAGGCGTACCCGGCGCTCCAAGGCTAGGGTAAAGGCTACGATACCTGCCAGCGAGGCCGACCTCAGCGACCATATCGACCGCCTGGCTCAGGTCGAACACAACCGGTTTGTAGCTGAGCGCCTGCTCGGCGGCTGGCGCTACGAAGCCGTGCCGGATGACTACGGGACGCTTTCGAAGGCTGATAAGGAAGCGGTCCGGAAGGACATGCGTAGCCGCAACCGGCGGCCGTCCCTTGTCCCCCATGAGATGTTATTGGACGAAGATGCCCCCAAAGATCATCAGCAGATCGAGGCGATTCCTCGGCTGCTCGGGGCCCTTGGAGAAACGCTACAGCGCGTCTCCGAAGACCCCGTCTCTGGTGAGACAACCTCTGGCGATCTGGTTTCTGATGAGACGCGTCCGGGCGGATCCGCATCGACCCATGAGACGGAAAGCACGTGAAGGGCACGACATGAAGAGCACGACATGAAGAGCACGCTACCCGCGATGACAGACACGGCTCTGGAGAAAAACCGATGGGGAAGAAACC
>CAYFWA010001310.1:0-1557 GCA_964346625.1 uncultured Myxococcales bacterium | reverse complement strand
GGGGCGCCGGATGCGCTGGGGGCGCCGGGGGCGCCGGATGCGCTGGGGGCGCCGGGGGCGCCGGATGCGCTGGGGGCGCCGGAAGGCGCCTGGGCGAGCGCCCGGGCGCGGGCGACCGCGCCCGCGCCGGCGGCCACGGCGAGGCGCTTTTCCCCGTGGGCCACGGCGACCGGCAGCCGGTCGGCGGTGCCCAGGTAGCGCAGGATCGTTGCGAAGGTGCCGGTCGCCTCGGCCGGGCTCACCTCCAGCACGTCCACCTCGCCCTCTTTGCGCCGGGTGACCGTGACGGCGCCCTTGGGGATCCCCAGGGCGGACAGGCCGGGCAAGGCCTGGATCAGATCGCGCAGGGCCCGGCTCCAGCGCGGCTGCAGGGCCGCGGGATCAGGGTGCTCCACGAGCAGGGCCAGCCCCAACGACGCGCCGCGGGGATCCTTGCTCGCATCCCCGGTGGGCGCCCGCAGCGCGGTGGCCAGCTCGCCGGCGTCGGCGGTGAGCAGGCGCCACAGGCGACGCGCCGGCCCCTGCAGCGCCGGGGGGAGCTTGCCGATGGCCAGCCGGGCCAGCGGGCCCACGGTCTCGGCCGTGGCGGGGGTTTGGGAAAAGTGGGCTCGGGCCTTCGACGGGCTGTCGGCGGCGCCGGCCGGCGGGCGGCGAGGCGGCGCGTCCCGGGGCGGCGCGCGCCGCCCGGCTGAGTGGGCGTCGGGCAGGGGGCCGGTGCGCGCCAGGCTGAGCAGCACCGCGGCGCCCGGGGCCAGGTCCCGGTGCAGCCGCAGCGGGATCACCTGGCGTGAGCCGATCCAGCGCGAGAGCGACCCGCCCTCGCGGCCGGTGGCGAAAAGGCGCACCCCGATCCCGTCGTGGCGCAGATCCAGGCTCACGCCCAGATCGGCCACCGAGGCCACGTGCTCGAGCAGGCGGGCAAAGCGGGCCTTGAGGTCGGCGGCGGCGGTGAAATCCCCCAGCGCCACGGCCACCGCCATGGCTCCGAGGTTTGCCCATCGCTCGAGCTTGGCCGGGGTGAGCCCCAGCCGCGCGCGCAGCGCCCTCGTGAACACCCGCAGCTCCAGCGACGGCGGCGCCAGGGCCGCGGCGCGAAGCAGGTGCCGGGCATGGGGCGCGCTCCGGGTCACGTCCTCGGGGTGGCGGCCCACCACCACGCCCCGGGCGAGGGCCTTGGCGACGAAGCGGCAGGGCAAAAGCGCCTCGCCGCCGCCGGAGAAGCGGGAAAGGCCCGCGGCCGGGGCCTTGGCGCGGTGGCAGCGCTCGGCCAGCGCGGCCAGGGCTTTCGGGGGCGCGGCCACTGGCAGCACCCACACCAGCCGGGGCGGGGGGCCGGAGGCGGCGCGGCCGCCGGGTCCGGCCGCAGCCGCAAGCAGCGCTGCGGGGTCGGCGGTCGCGGGCGCGGCGGCGGATCGCCCGCGCGCGCCGGGCGGCCGCGGCGAGGCGCCCCTGGCGGGCGGCGCTTGCGGCGGTCGCAGCACGAGGACGCGCAGCGGGCGGGCCCCCCTCACCTGGGGGGGCCGCTCCTGGGGCCCCCCCCGCAGGGTCTTCCGCGGC
>CAYFWA010001309.1:0-1562 GCA_964346625.1 uncultured Myxococcales bacterium | reverse complement strand
GCCGTTGAGATGCCGCCGCCTTCCCCAGGGCGCCCGAGGCGGCTTCTGTTCTCGCTCACTCAACCTCAGTGGCGCCGTTGAGATGCCGCCGCGCCCCCCAGGGCGCCCCGGGGGCCGCCACCGGGCGTCGCCGGGCCGGCGGAGAGCCCTGCGGAGGCTACAGCGCAAATGGCTCGAAGTCGTTCGGCGCTCGACCCGGAGGGCGCGGTTCGGTATCTTGGATGGATGCGACACAGACCCCGGCTGAGACGATGGCTCCGGGCGACAGCGTCCCGTCAGCGGCGTGACGTTGCTTGCCTGCTCACACGGTGGCTCGCCGTGGGGACGCTGCTGTGCATAGGCATGGGCGCAGGTATGGCCGCGGGGTGTGACGAGGCCGAGCCCGAGGTGCCGGCGCCGGTGGTGGTCACCCACGAGCTGTCGGTCTTCTGGGAGCTCGTGCCGCACCGGATTTCGGATCTGGAGATCACCCTCCAGCAGGGAGCGGAGATCGGCAGCGGCGGCGAGGGCGGCGAGGGCGGCGAGGGCGGCGAGGGCGCAGAGCTGGATCCCGATCTGGCCTTCCTGGTGGCGCGCAACGCGGGGGGCTCCTTCGGGGTGGTGGACACGCCCGGTGTGCGCTACGGCCTGAGCGTGTGGCGCAGCCGGGAGCTGGTGGCGCGGGTGGGGACGGTGACCGTGGAGATTCCGCCCCAGAGCACGGTGGGCTCGGAGCCGGACTCGGCCGAGGCGACCCTGGAGATCACGGATCCAGCGCTCGCCGCGACCAACGGGCTGGTGGCCTTTGTGCGGGGGTACCGCCTCGCCACCGACGAGTACGACGCGCCCCCCGCCTTCGAGCAGGACATCCCCTACGATCCGGCTCACGGCTACACCACCCGGGGCTACGGCATCGCGCTGGGGACGCCCACGGTGAGCGGAGACGTGGTCCGCGTGCCGGTGCGGGCGCGCAACAGCCTCGGCACGGCGGATCGGGCCGATATGAACGCCGCCATCCCCCTGGCCACCACCTGGGTGCGGGTGGATGCGCTGGTGGTGGGCAGCCGGGGGGCGGCCGCGCTGCAGCGCCAGGAGGTGGCCTACACGCTGAGCACCGCGGAGTACGGGCAGCGCACCGAGCATCCCCACGCCCCCGCGGCCGACCAGCAGCTCACCTTCGACGGGGGGGCGGCGGTGGCCGACGGGGTGGCGCTGGATCACGCCCTGTTCGGGATCACCGCCTTCGACGTGTGGGTCAACGTGGACGGGCACCACGACCCCTCCTGCGCGGTGGTGCAGGACGCCACCAACTTCGAGGGCGAGCCCGTCTCGGGGCCGGGGCGCTACCTCACCGCGCTCACCGTGCGGCTGTGGGACCGGGTTTACGAGCCCGAAAGCGGCGCCGGGGGGGCGAAGCTGGACCTGCACTTCACGAACTCGGCGCAGTTCAAGGAGGTGGGCAACGTGTGCGCCGGCCTCGCCGGGGAGGTGGGGATGCTCCAGTTCGCCGATCCACAGGCGCAGCGCGACGCCCCGCCGCTGGTGGAGCTAACCTTCGAGCCCGGCACCCGGGCCGAGGAGCC
>CAYFWA010001308.1:0-1567 GCA_964346625.1 uncultured Myxococcales bacterium | reverse complement strand
CCGCCCCTCCGCTATGGGGATATGGGCATGTTCAGCAGGGACGCCGACCGCGGCCAGGCTCGACAGCCCGGCGCCCTCGTCGAGCTCTTCCTCCAGGAATACCAGAGTTTCGCGGCTGAGGCTCCCGGCTGTGTCGAAAAACTGAGCAAGCTGCCGTTCAATTTTTATACAGCGAGCCCATTTCCGTATCTCTGCCCTGTATTTTTCGTATTAGGGGTAACAGCGATTGCGCGGACAAATGTCCTGGACGCTGCCGCCTCACCCCAAGAAGGAGAATCAGAGCATGACACGCCATCCGAAGAGAGCCTTTAACACCGGAATCCGTTGGGTGCTAGCCGGTTCCCTTCTGTTCATGCTGAGCTGCACGGGCACCGGTGAGCCCACCGGCCCCGAGCAGCTCGAGCAGGGGATGACCGTGCTGGAGGCCGGCGATGGTCATCTCTCGCTCGCCTACCGTGACGGAGATCAGGTCATCTACCTGGAGGCTCTGCGCGGCGAACCGGGCAAGTACCCCGGTGAGCCCGCCATGCCGGCCTGGGAGGTGGACGCCCGCTTCACCACCGCTGATGGGAGGGCCTTCTACCGCCGCCGCGGCGGTGACCGCTGGGTAAATGCCGAGTGGGGCGCCGAGCGTGAGCCCCGGGCAACGAGTGACCAGCGACGACAGCCGAGCCGCCACCTGTTTGCCATGGCCACCGAGGCCGCCCGGATCATGCGCGCCGAGATACGCCGACAGATCGGTGAAGAACGCGCTACCGCCCTCGCCCCCGAGATCGGCGCCGTTCACCAGTTCGCGAGCCAGGCCCTGCAAATCTACGACCGGAACCGGACCCTGCGCTTGGACTTCATTCGCAGCAATCCCCCCATCGACGCCCCCGAGCGCCCCGCCGACATGCAGCCGGGCGAGGTAACCTACGGCACGTCGGGCGACGAGGACTCCGACCAGTCCTTTGACTACGACTACTACTACATCGGTCTGCACGCCAAGTGCATCTACCTATGCGGGGGCGATCACAGCGCCACCCGCATCAATCAATGGCAAGGCGAGTGGGTGGCCGTCCACGACTTCTGCAACCACGGTGAGTGCGCCGGGGGCATGGACCGGAAAGACCTCCTGCAGTACTACGAGACCCTGGCTTCGGACGACAAGATGAGCTGGACCGCGCAGACCTGTGATACCAAGTACGACTGGGACTCCACCGACGGTGGGCACAACTGCCACGACGACAGCCGGGTACAGATGAACAACTTCGTGTACCAGAGCACCATCGGCGGCGCCCAGTACTGGTGTGACGACGGCGGGACCACCACCAAGTGGAAGCGCCCCAGCGCCAACGGCGACGACGACGAGGGGTACAACCACCCCTACTACTGCGACTACGATTGGGGATCCGAGAATACCGACTGCGACGAGGGCTGGAAGGGCACGGGCGACGGCTGCGACTGCGGCTGCCGCTGGGACGACGGCACCTTCGCCGACCCCGACTGTAATCCCTAATCCCTGACCCCCCCTGACCCCCCTCCCATTTCCTTCGGAGCTCTCTCATCTATCCGACCAACAGCTAAG
>CAYFWA010001307.1:0-1572 GCA_964346625.1 uncultured Myxococcales bacterium | reverse complement strand
GGGCGATGTCGCCGGAGGCCTGCCGCATGGCGTCGATGGTCTGGCGCGTCTCCTCCACGGCCGAGGCCTGCTGCGTGCTGCCCCGCTCCTGCTGCCGCGCCATGGCCGAGATCTCGTTGGCGGCGCTGACCAGGGTGGCGGAGCTGTGGCGCACCTCGGCCACCAGGTCGCGCAGGCCGCGGAGCATGTAGGCCACCACCTCGGTGAGGTCGCCGCCATGGCCCTCGAACTCCACGGTGAGGTCGCCGGCGGCGATGCGCTCGGCCCGCAGGGCCAGCAGGTCGATGTCCGCCACGCGGTGCCGCAGCACGGCCATGGTGTGCTCCGAGCGGCGCACGTACCGCACCATGGTCAGGGCGAGCAGGCCGGTGCAGAGCACGATGAGGCTGCCGGCGGTGGCCAGCTCCACCAGGGGCGCCGTGTTTCGCGCGGCGAAGTGGGCGATGGGCGGCAGGGTGACCCCGGCGCTGAGGGCCGCGATGAACATGCAGCTCCGGGCGCCGCTGAGGTAGCCGGCGAGGCCCACGGCGGCCATGTTCACCGCGGGCAGGATGTACACCATCATCGGCTCGCCGGCGGTGACCACCAGCACGGCGGAGGTGATCACGGCAGGGACCAGCAGCACGTTGGTGCTCAGGGTCAGGCGCCCCCGGCCGGCGATCCAGAAGGCCACCAGCGCGGCGACTCCCACGAAGGCGGTGGCCAGGACGTTGGCCGGCTTCGGGAGGCCGATGATGAGCTGGGTGAGGATGTGCAGCGCGGCGGCACCCACCGTGGCTCCGGTGGCCACGCGCAACGACTTGTGGCGGAAGCGGTACGAGTCCTGGTCTAGCTGGCTCGCGAGGCTCGTGCCGGGGGTGGTGCTGCTTCCGGGTTCCATGGCAAACGCTCCTGCTCCTGGGACAGCTTCCGGACGGCATCTGGTGGTGGCGGGTGTCACGCCCCCCGCGGTCGGCGAGGAGCTTCGCACGATCCGGTGTTCCTGGGAACCCCCGGCTGGCGAGAAGGCAGGGCAATCGAGTTCTACGAGGCGTAACCAAGATGGGTGGCACGGCTGGCTCGTCCAGCCGTGTCTGTGGGTGGTACAGCCCGGCACGGGCGGGCAAGCCGCCCGTGGCACCCCAGAACTCGATCGCCCTGCGGGGCGCATTGTGCGGCAGATGGTGCTGGACTACCCTGGGGGGGCTGTCTTGGACGGCAATTCGGTTGCAGTTTTCGCGGGAGGGATCCCATGCAGAAGCTCACCGGGAAGCACCGTGTCGGCGCTGTCCGACGGGCCTTGCAGCACCTGGCGACAAGGCTTGCCGGGCGGCCCGAAACCCAGAACCTCGGGCAGGAGGTGCAGGAGGCGCTGGACGAGGTGGTGGCCACGCACCAGCAGTGGCACCAGGCGAGGGAGGAGCGCATGGTGGCCACCGGCAAGGTCCGGTACCTGGACAGCCTGCTGGACCGGGCCGTCATGGACCTGGCGCGGGAGCTCGAGGTGCTCACCCGGGGCGAGCGCGACGACCCCCGTTACCGGAAGCTCTTCCCCCGACCGCCCAGCCGCCTCCTCCGCGGGATCAACGGCCC
>CAYFWA010001306.1:0-1573 GCA_964346625.1 uncultured Myxococcales bacterium | reverse complement strand
ACCTACCAGCGCGTGCTGGGGCTGCACCCCGGCACCGCCGCCGCCCGCACCGCTCGCGTGCTGGCCGGCCAGGTGCGGCTGTGGCACCTGCGCCAGGCCGCGGCCGCGCTGCGAGACTTCGACCACTCCCTGCGCGTCGCCCCCGATGGCGCGCTCGCCCCCGAGGCCCGCTGGGGCCGCATCCTGGCCCTGCGCCAGCTCGGCCGCCGCGCCGCCGAGCTGCGGGCCTGCCGCGACTTCGTCAAGCGCCACCCCGGCTCGCTGTATGCAAAGCGGGTTCGCGCCCGCATCCGGAGCCTCGCACCGCAGCCATGACGCCCGAACGTTTACGCCACCGACATGGCGGCGCCGCACGCCCCGCCAGGCGCCCCGCCAGGCACCCCGCCAGGCACCCCGCCAGGCACCCCGCCAGGCACCCCGCCAGGCGCATCGCCAGGCGCATCGCCAGGCGCATCGCCAGGCGCATCGCCAGGCGCATCGCCAGGCCACGCGCCGCTGCGCCCCCCGGCGCCGTCTCGGTCGCCGACCACGCCGACCGCGCCGACCGCGCCAACCGCGCCAACCGCGCCAACCGCGCCGACCGCGCCGACCGCGCCGCCGCCCTCACCGCGACAATAACGACGGTCCTGTCCACCCTCGCCCTGCTGGCCAGCGCGACCGGCTGCTACGGCACGTTCTGGGTCTCCGACGCCGTGGGCGCCGACGGTGGCCCCCCCGCCGACGCCCAGCGCTCCGACGCCCTCCCCCCCACCGACGCCGCCCCGTCGGACGCCAGCTTGCCAACGCTGCGCTTCACCCAGGTGGAGTGCGACCCGCCGGTCCACCTCGGCGCCAGCGTCTCCGAAGGCGAGCAGGTGGGCTGCGGCTTCACCGTGGAGGGCCCCACCGGCCGACCCGTGGAGCTCGGCTGCCTCGACGCCCACGGCGCCCCCCTCGACTGCGGCCCCGGTGGCGGCTGGCCGCCCATGATCATCCAACCCGACACGGCCGAGCCGCTCCCGGTGTCCGGCTGGTTCTTCATGGACACCACCGACCTGGCCGAGCAGCAGGTCACCCTCTGGTGGGTGGCCACCTCCGGGTCGCACCGCGCCGAGCACCGCCTGTCGTTCCCGGTGGAGCCGCCCGAGGTCCAGGTCCCACCCCAAATCCAGGTCACCTGCGACGGCGACGGCGACGGCCTCGTGGGCGTGTTCGCCGGTGATCGGCTCGAGTGCACCGTCACCCTGAGCCACCCCGACCCACCCCCTGACCTGGGCTGGTGGGTGTACTGGCCACAGCACCTCAACCTGGTCCACGAGCCCAGCCCCCGCCAGGGCGCCGGCGCCGGCACCTTCGCCTGGAGCTGGCAGACCGATCCCATGGAGGCCGGGCGACAGATGATGTTCGGCTTCCGCGCCGGCTCCAACGTCACCCCCCCCGCGGGGATGAACTTGACCGTGGAGGTGTACTGATGCGCCGCGCACAACGACCTCAACGGATCGAGGATCTGCCGCCCGTCCGTCCCCCGCTGGACTCCCGCCCCCATGCTCCCATTCTGGGATGCTCTCCGTCTCAATCATCCGTGCTCGTCCGC
>CAYFWA010001305.1:0-1573 GCA_964346625.1 uncultured Myxococcales bacterium | reverse complement strand
GGTCCCCTCCCCAATCCCTGCCGCAGCCCCCTCGCGCAGCCCCAGCCGGCGGATCTCGCGCAGCGCCGCTTCGAGGGCGTCGGCGTCCGGGTCCAGCAGGTGCCAGGTGACCTCCCCGGCCCGCAGCCGCGGCGCCAGGGCCGACAGGTAGCGGGCCGCCCCGCAGCCCACGTCCAGCACCCGCCCGGTGAGCCCCACCAGGAACCGCCGCACCGCCTCCTCGTCGGCCGCCAGCACGAGGCGTCGCGCGCGCACCCACAGCGCCCCACAGGCGCCGCGGTGCGGGCAGCGCGCGCAGGTGTCGCTGGGGCGCAGCTTCACCAGACTCGCCCCGAAATCCTCGGCCCGCTCCCCGGGATCAGTGGCCTGGTAGAGCTGGTGGCCCACCCGGTGGATCCGGTCCAGCTCGCTCTCGGTGAAGTCCTGCGCCTCGCAGCGATACAGCCGTATGCAGGTGTCACCGACACCGACTCCATCACCGACTCCATCACCGACTCCATCACCGTCTCCATCACCGACTCCATCACCGCGCGGTGCTCGTTCCCCCGGATCACTCCCTGCGTCTACGTCCTCGCCCGCGCCCACCAGCAGCTCCCGCCGCGGATCCGGGTGCGGCAGCCGCCCGGCCCGCGAGGGGCAGCGTCGCACGTCGAAGCCCGGCACCGGCCCCGCCTCCACGTAATCCACCGCGCTGCCACGCGGCTCCACCACCGGCGCCAGCTCTCCGTCCCCGCGCCGCGCCAGGTACGTCCGGTAGATCCCCGGGCAGCCGTCCAGGCTGCAGCGCCGGCACGGCCCGCCCCGGGCCTTGTTGTGATCGTCGATGCGATGCAGCGTCTCCTCGAAGGCCTCCACCAGGTAGACGAACCCCTCGGACCACAGGTCCGCGGTCTCGTGGCGCGCCGCCGCCAGCACGCAGGGGGGGAACCCGTCCACCCGCAGCCGCACCCCGGCCGCCCGCGCCGGCTCGCGCCACGCCGCGAGCAGCCGGTCCACCGCCGCGGCCGCCTCCCGGTAGGTGGGCACCAGCGCCTCGAAGCCCTGCAGCGCGTTGCCCTCCGGCTCCACGAAGGACAGCTTGAGCTGCACGGGCGCCGCCGCCGCACCCGCCCCGGCCTCCACCCCGGCGCCACCGGATCCGAGAGGCCGCGCTGAAGCCCCCGCCGCCCCGCGCACCGCTGCTCGGCGCCCCGCCGCCACCTCGCGGCACACGAGACGGGTCAGCCCCGCGAGGTCCCCCAGGTTCGGCCGGCACACCACGCAGTTGACCGTCAGGTCCAGCCCCGGCTGCGCGGCCAGCCACCGCAGCGCCGCCCGGCTCTGACGGTGCGCCCCTTGGGCCCGCACCAAGTGCTCGTGCACCGCCGCCCGGTGGCTGTGCAGCGACAGGTAGACCTCCCCCTGCGCGAGCCCCGCCTCGGCCAGCGCCTCCCGCAACCCCCGATAGGCCAGCATCCGGCCGTTGGTCACCAGCCCCGGCACCAGGTCGCGCCCCGCGATGGCCCGCACCAGCGCCACCACGTCCGTCCGGATCGTCGGCTCCCCCCCCGACAGCACGATCCGCTCCACCAGC
>CAYFWA010001304.1:0-1575 GCA_964346625.1 uncultured Myxococcales bacterium | reverse complement strand
GTTCGAGATGCTGGCGACGGAGGTGACGGTGGCGCAATACGAGGCTTGCGTGAACGATGGTGGGGCGTGCACGGCGGCTGGCACGGGCACCAACTGCAACTGGAGCGATTCCGGGTACGAGGATCACCCGGTGAACTGCTTGGACTGGCAGCAGGCGGTGGAGTTCTGCACGTGGGCAGGGGGGCGGCTACCGAGCGAGGCGGAGTGGGAGTACGCGGCGCGATCTGGGGGGCCCTCTTCGAGCTACAAGTACCCGTGGGGCAATGACGCGGCGACGTGTACGTACGCGGTGCTGGACGACGGCGGTAACGGTTGTGGCACGGGCCGGACGTGGTCGGTGTGTAGCAAGCCTGGAGGCAATACGGTGCAGGGTCTGTGCGACATGGCGGGGAACGTGTGGGAGTGGGTGGAGGATGACTGGCATGGTGACTACACTGATGCACCGACGGATGGCAGCGCGTGGGTGGAGAGTCCTCGCGGCTCGTACCGGGTGAGACGTGGCGGCAGCTTCGACGCCGACGCCCACTACCTGCGCGCTACGGGTCGCTACCAGGTCGTTCCGTCGGTCACGAGCGACAGCCTCGGTTTCCGCTGTGCCAGGTAGGAGCCCCTGATGACCTGGAAACCTGATCCCCGGATCGGGCCGCGGGTAGCGGCCCTTGTGCCTGGAGCCGAGGCCGTCCCGCCGAGCAGGGGCCCCGGGAGCGAGCGGAGTCCGCGGAGCGAGCCCGGGGAAGCGAGAAGGGCGGCCCCGGCGACCCGGGGGAGCCGCGAGGGGGGCTTCCCTCGCGCGGGAGCAGGGCGGAGCCCTGCTCGCGCTGCCCGCTCTGGCGAGCGGGGCGCGAGCGGGCGACGGGCCTTTGGGGAGCCTCGGACGTGATGCGCGAGCTGAAGATCATCACGGTGCCCTTCGACCCGCGTCTGCGGATCTTCGACGACGAGGCGCTCTGCTCGTACCTCAAGGGCCGGGAGGTGCTGCGGGACGAGCCGGAGCTGATCACCCACGAGGGAACGGCGCTTTAGACCATCTACCAGGAGATCCGGCGCCTGATGGGCGCCAAGCTGTCGGACGTGGCCGGGAGCACTCGGCCGGAGGATCGCGCGGAGGCGGCGACCGGTCGGCCGCCCTCTCGCGCCGCGACGACGAGGATCGCCAGGTTGCCGAGCGCGAGGTTGCCGAGCGCGCGGCGTTCCGGCAGCTTCTCGGGGAGCTCGACGAGATCGAGCGGGTGCGCTACGACGCGCTGCTCGACTGGCGTCGCCGGACCGCCGGCGACGAGGGGCTCCCGCCCTACGTCATCCTCACCAACCGCCAGTGCCTGGACGTCGCCCGGGCGGCGCCGCGAACGATCGAGGGGCTAAGGGCTCGCGCAAGAATAACTTCGGCATTCGGCCGCCGATCCATCAATTCTGTCTGCGTCGCTTGTCGGTTAAATACGTCAATGTATTCGCCCTCCTCGCTTCTTGACAGAATTGCTCCTCGGCGCCCTCGGTGCGTCGAACTTATTTTTGCGCGAGCCCTAAGGCCAGGTCAAGGGAGTCGGCAAAAAAAGGCTCACCCCATGGCGTCCGGCG
>CAYFWA010001303.1:0-1580 GCA_964346625.1 uncultured Myxococcales bacterium | reverse complement strand
TGGGGCGTCGCTTGATCTTGACGCACTTGTTGCCGCGGCGCGTGAAGCCGGGGCGACAGCGCTTGGGGCGTCGCTTGATCTTGACGCACTTGTTGCCGCGGCGCACGAAGCCCACGCGGCAGCGCTTGACCCGTCCGCCGACCCGCACGCAGCGGTTGCCGCGGAGCTCGAAGCCGGCGCCACAGCGTTTGACCCGCGGGCGCTTGTAACAGCGGCCGAAGCGGCGCACGTAGCCGCGCGGACAGCGCTTCTTGGCCCGCACGCAGCGACCCTGGGCGTTGTGCACGTAGCCCCGCCGGCAGCGCTTCCAGCGGATGAAGGGCTTGTAGGTCGACGGCGGCGTCCACACCGAGCCGGTGGCGCCCCAGTAGGTGAGCCGCGAGCCGCAGCGCCAGGCCGGGCGGATGTAGTAGGCCCGGCCGTTGTAGACGCGCCAGCGGCCCGGGATCAGCTTGCAGCGCCGGAAGCGGCGCGGGCGCTTGATGCAGCGCCCGGGGTGCCACAGGTAGCGGTGGGCGGCCGGGCTCCACTTGTAGCGGCCCGGGTAGTAGACCGAGCCGCGGCGGCGGCAGCGCTTGCGGCGGTAGTCCTTGGGTGGCCGCGGCGGCGGGGGCAGCGAGGGGCGCACGATGCGCGGCCGGGGGGGCGTCACCACCCGGGGGCAGCTCAGCTTCCCGGGGCGGTAGTGCAGGCGATCGCCCTTGCGGATCCAGCGGCCGCGGATCCAGCGGCAGCCCGCGCGCCAGCGGTCCGGGCGGGCCTTGCAGCGCGGGTTGATCCAGACCCACTTGTTGGCGCGCCAGACGTACTTGCCGCCGCGCAGATACTGGTTGGGTCCGCAGGTCACCGCCACCTTGGGGGGGGGCGGCGGCTTGACCTGGGGTCCCCGGGGACGCCGGGGGCACACCAGCTTGCCCTTGCGGAACGCGTAGCGGTTGCCGCGGCGAACCCAGCGACCCCGCTTCCAGCGGCAGCCGGCGCGCCAGCGGTCGGGGCGGGCCACGCAGCGCGGGGCCACCCAGTGATAGCGGCCGTTGCGCCAGACGTGACGGCCGCCTCGCAGGTATTCGTTGGGCCCGCAGCGTCTGGCGGTGGCCGGGGTTGGCGGTGGCGCCGCAGAGGGCTCCGCGGTGACGTGGACCCGGAGCGGACAGCCGCTCCAGAGCAGGGCCACGGTGCCCAGTCCGAGCAGCCAGAGCAGCATCTTCGTTCGGATCGTCTTCATGGATACACGACCTCCCTCCGAATTTAATGAGGCTTTCGTTCCGACTCGGCCCCTACGCTCCCCGCCTCGGGCGAAGAGCGTGATGACCGGCGACCTTCCCCAATATGAAAAGGCCCCCTTTGCATACCCGAAATGAATTCGGGATACAACCAAAGAAGCAAGCCATCACGAAGACGGGCGCTGCGAGCAGCCCGCCCGCGAAATGTTGCGCCACCGGGGGGCGTTGACTATCGTCGAAAGCGGTGGCCGATGCCGAAGCCATTGCCGGCCGCGGGGTTCGACCAATGACCGAGCAGCACGTCAGACTCGAGTTTCGCCCTTCTGTCTGCTGCGAACGGCCGAAATCGCGCCTGGC
>CAYFWA010001302.1:0-1581 GCA_964346625.1 uncultured Myxococcales bacterium | reverse complement strand
GTGGGGCGGAGAGCTGCTGCTCATCGGCGGTGGGACCGCGGGGGCGAGGCGGCGGGACGGTGGGACCGCGGGGCGGCACCCGCAAGAGGCTATGAGTCGTCCGTCTCGAGGGGCTACGACTCGTCGGCCTTGCCCGTGAACTCCTGCTTGATGTCGTCCCAGGCGCCGCGGTAGGCGAGCTGGAGCTTGATGCGGCGGATCTCCTCGCCCTCGCGCTCGGCGCCCCGCAGGGCCGCGAGGGTGGCGATGAGCTCCAGGCTCACGGGCAGGCGCCCCAGCGAGGACAGGTAGGTGTTGCGGATGATCTCGGTGCGGCGGGGGGGGGCCAGCTCGAAGACGTCCCGCACGCGCTCCACGCCGCGGGAAAACAGAAACTTGATGATGTTGTTGATGTCGCGCTGGGCGCAGCTCACGCCCACCTCCTCGAGCACGCCGGGCAGGATCTCGGGGGTGAGCACGTCGTCGGTGCTCCAGCCCCGCTCCTGGTTGAACCGGTTGAGCTCCTCGTACAGGAAGTTGAAGTTCTCGTCGATGGCGCCCAGCATGGTGGACAGGATGTAGAGCTGGCGCTTGGCCGAGGAGTGGGTGCGGCGGCCGGGCTTGTAGCCCAAGTGGTGCTCCAGGGCGCTCCAGAGGTCCATGGCGGCGGTGCGCACCTGCAGCTCGAACACGGGCCGGTCATCCTCGGGCAGGGCGCTTTGGCGCAGCCGCAGGTTGTAGTGGACCGAGCGATAGCCGCTCTGCTTCATCTCGTACGCCACGTGCTCCAGGCCGAGGGTCCGCAGGCTGTCGGCGGGCAGGTAGGCCAAGGGTGGATCCACGTCTACGATCTCGACCAGGTGGGAGCTGCGCAGCTCCTGGTCGATGAGGGGCAGGTGCGACAGGAAGTACACCACCACGCGCACGCCGATGGCGTCGTACATGGTCCGGAAGCTCTCGGGGCGCAGGCCGCAGGGGAAGTTGGCCGGTTTGCGGAAGATCTTGTCCACCACCTGCTCGGGGCGCTTGATGCGGCTCAGGGTGGAGCGCAGCGGCGTGGGGATCGGGACGCTGCTGGTGTTCTTGTACTTGGACCAGTAGTCCGGGAGCTGCCAGGCATCCAGCAGGGACTGGATCTCGATCTGGGTGGGCTGAAGGATCTCGACGACGTACTTGGCGTAGGCGTCGAGAAACAGGCTCAGCTCGTTGGCGTTCGGAGCGTTGCGGATCTTGGAAACCATATTCCCGACTATATCCGAATCCGAAAAGTCCGCCATTGCAGTGTGATTTTCCCCCGGGGAAGCGCCTCCGTGGCGCCTGCCTGCGGCCCTACGCCCCCCACAAGACCAAGGTGCGCGGCAAGACCTACCACGCCTTCCACCCCGAGAGCGGGGTGGGGGAGTACGCCGCGGAGCTGGCGGTGCGCTACTACCGCGAGCACCGCGCGGTGTTGGCCAAGCGCCCGCCCCGCCGCCCCTTCAAGTGCCGTCGCCCGGAAAACGCGCGGGCCTGGAAGCGGTTGGCCACGGAGTTCTTCGGCGGGGTGGACTTAGGGCTCGCGCAAGAATAACTTCGGCATTCGGCCGCCGATCCATCAATTCT
>CAYFWA010001301.1:0-1583 GCA_964346625.1 uncultured Myxococcales bacterium | reverse complement strand
GGCCCTCGGGCCCGGGGGCCGGGGTGGCGGGCCCGAGGGCCGGGGTGCCGGTTTCCGGGGCGGCCGCGTTGGGCCCGGGCGTTGGGGTGCCGGCCGTCCCCCCGTAGGGGGCGGGATAGTTGCCCGAGGGGCGGCTGGCGAGCTGGCGCTCCAGGTCCCGGATCTTTTCCTGGGCCCGGCGCAGCTCGGCGGCGGACTCCAGGGCGCGGGCGGCCACCGTCTCCTTTTCCCGCACGATCTCTGTGGTCCGGTTGCGAGCCTGCTCCGCGCTGTGCTCGGCCCGGCTCACGGCGTCCTGGAGCCGGTCCACCTCGCCGTTGCGCGTGCGCAGCTCCTTGCGGATCCGCTCGAGCTCGTGGACCAGGCCCGTGGAGTCGCCCTTTTCCAGGGTCTCGAGGGACTGGTCGCGCTCGGCGAGCTGCCCGCGCAGCGTGTCGGCTTCCTGCTGCAGCGTGTCGATGAGCTCGGCCAGATCGTCGGCCGAGGCGTCGTCGCGGGAGGCGCGGGCGGCGGCGGCCGCCGCCGGAATGCCGCCTTCGGGGCGCTCGGCGGCGCGGGCGGCGGCGCGCTGCACCTGCTCCTCGAGCTGCACGACCCGCTCGGCCAGCCGCTGCTTGTCGGCCTCGAGGGTCTCCACCTGGCGGCTCTTTTCGTACACCTCGCGCTTGAACAGCTCCAGGTCGGCCTCCAGCTCGCTGGAGGCGGCGTTCGCCTTGCCGCCGCGGCCCGGCGGAGGCGTCCCCGGCCCCGGCGCGGCCATGGCGAGGTCGGCCTCGGGCGGGCGGCCGCCACCTTGCCCCACGCGATCGAGCCGCTGGCGCAGCCGGTACAGCTCGTCGGCGATGACCTTGAGCTCACCGAAGGGATCCGCGGACGCCTTGGCGATCCGGTGGGCGGCCTGAGCGGCCTGGGCGCGGCTGCGGGCCAGCCGCGCGCGCAGCCGCGCCAGCGCCAGCGCGAACCCGCCGGCGGCGAGCAGCAGCGCGCTGGCCAGCGCGACGATCCAGATCACCACCTGAGACATGGGCTCACTGCTTTTTCGTCCGGATCTCCACCCGTCGCCAGGCCGGCGCACGGTGGGCCTTGGTGAGCGGTCCCTCGGACTTGCGATAGATCGGGTCCTGGCAGCGCAGCCAGCGGCGGCTGGGGCCGCGCTTGTGGATCAGGCGATAGACCCAGCGGCACCGCCGGCGGGCCAGCAGCCGGTTGTCGTTGGGATCGCGCTTGTCCCCGGCGTAGGCCGTGATCTCGTAATAGACGTCCTTGTAGCCGTGCTCGCGCACCATCTGGCGTAGCTTCTTGCGGTGCTCGCGATCGGGCCGGGAGCTGCCGCGGGCGAAGGTCAGCACCAGCACCGGGGCGGGCCCCGGCGGCGTGGGCGGCCCGGCGGTGGCCGGGGCCGCGGGAGCCGCCGCGTCGGGCGCGAGGGGGGCGGCCGCGTCCGGGCGGGGCGGCGGGGCGGCGTCGGGCGCGAGGGGGGCGGCCGCGTCCGGCTGGGGCGGCGGGGCGGCGTCGGGCCCGGGGGGGGGCGCGGCGGCGTCCGGGACGGGGGGCGGGGGGGGGGCGGCGGCGCCGGCGTCGGC
>CAYFWA010001300.1:0-1600 GCA_964346625.1 uncultured Myxococcales bacterium | reverse complement strand
CCAGGATCGCCTCGGCCTCGGCGCTGTAGTCCCCCCTTTCCGTGTGGACGCAAAGCGGCGGCGCCACCTGAAGCGCCCGGCCCCCCCCCTTGCGCGCGGCGAGCAGCACCCGGCGGGCGGGCTGATCGGGCCGGGGATGGACCATGCGCAGCCGGGTGGGGCGCAGGTCGGCCGTTGCGCAGGCCGCAAGCAACGCGGGAATCCGATCGGCGGGATGGATCACGCAAAAGGCGCCGCCCGGCCGCAGCAGGCGCGCGGCGGCGTCCACCAGCGCCGGCAGGGTGAGGGCCTGCTCGGAGCAGGCCAGGGCGCGCTCCGGATCCGGGCTCTGGCGGCCCGCGTCCGCTGGGCGAAAGGGAGGGTTGGACACGGCCAGGGAAAAGGCCGCACCGCGCAGCCGCCCCGACCGGTGACGCAGATCCGCCTCGCAGACCTCTACCCGGTCCGCCAGCTCGGCCTCGGCGACATTGAGCCGACACAGGGCGGCGAGCCGGGGCTGCAGCTCCACCAGGGTCGCGCCCCAGGTGGGCGTAGCCTGCGCCAGGGCGAGCCCCACCACCCCGCAGCCGGCCCCCAGGTCGACCAAGCGCGCTCCCTCGGGGGGCGTCTCGGGCAGGCGTGGTGCCCGCTCCCGGCCTCGCGCCGCGGCCCGACCCCCGCCCGGGTCGGAGCGCTCGGCGAGGCTGAAGTGGGCCACGAGCAGCGCGTCCACCGAGAAGCGGTACCCCCGGCGCGGCTGCCACAGGGCGAGGCGGCCGCGGCCGATGGCGTCTCGGCTGCAGCCCTCGGGGGGCGTCGACGCGGCGTCGAGCGCTTCGGTGCCGGGCGCTGCGGCCTCGGGCTCCGAGGCTCCGGGCTCCGAGGCTCCGGGCTCCGAGGCTCCGGGCTTCCGGGCGCCAGGCTCCACGGCGACGTCTTCTCCACCGGTGGCTTGCCGCGGGCCGGTGGCCTCGCGCGAGCCAGTCCTGGATGCGGCGCGAGGATCAGACATGCACCGCCCCCGCGCGCAGCAGCGTGACGTGGCCATCCGCCGCCACCGCCAGGACCGTGGAGGCGGGGCCGCCCGGGGAGGCGCCGCCGTCGAGCACCGCGGCCGCGGCGGGCAGCCCCGCCTCGGCCGCGGCGACCGTACGCGGCGGCGGCTCCCCGGCGCGGTTCGCGCTGGTGGCGGTGATGGGCGCGCCGAGCCGCTGGGCCAGGCCCGCGGCCACCGGGTGGGGGGACAGCCGCACGCCCACGCCGTGAGCGCCCACCAGGGCGGCGGGCAGCCCCGGCCGGGCGGGCAAGACGAGGGTGAGGGGACCGGGCCAGTGCTGGTCCATGAGCGCCCGGGCCGCCGGCGGGACGCGGGCCACGACGCGGGACAGCGCCCCGCGGTCGGGCAGGATCGAGGGCAAGGGGGAGCCCGCCGGGCGCCCCTTGGTCTGCACCAGGCGCTCGACCGCGGCGGGATCCAGCGCGGCGGCCGCGGCGCCGTAGTAGCTCTCGGTGGGAAAGAGCACCAGCGCGCCCGCGCGCAGCAGCCGGGCGGCCTCTTGCAGGCCCGCGTCGTCGGTGGACAACCGGATCATGGGCGCCTCACGGCCGGGCGGGGGTGGGG
>CAYFWA010001299.1:0-1603 GCA_964346625.1 uncultured Myxococcales bacterium | reverse complement strand
CGTGCACCCTTTGGCCGGGTGCTGCTCAAGCTCTCCGGCGAGATTCTCCGCGGCCAGCGCGCCTCCGGCCTCGAGGCCGAGGTCATGGCGCGGGTGTCCGGTGAGCTGGCGGCGGCCCGCGAGGCCGGCACCCAGCTCGCGCTCGTGGTGGGGGGCGGCAACATCTTTCGGGGCGTCACCGGCGAGGCGCTGGGCATCGACCGCGCCTCCGGGGACCAGATCGGAATGCTGTCCACCGTCGCCAACGGGCTCGCCCTGCGCTCGGTGCTGGAGTCGGCCGGGGTGGCCGTCACCCTTCAGTCCGCCATCGCCATCCCCGGCGTGGTGGACGGGTTCGACGCCCGCGCCGCGGTGGCGGCGCTCGAGGCTCACCGGGTGGTGATCTTCGTGGCCGGCACGGGCAACCCCTACTTCACCACCGACACGGCCGCCGCCCTGCGGGCCATCCAGGTGGGCGCGAACGCCCTGCTCAAGGGCACCAAGGTGGACGGGGTCTACTCGGCGGATCCGGTAACTCACCCCGACGCCACCCGCTACGCCCGCCTGAGTTACCGCGAGGTGCTCGAGCAGCAGCTCGGCGTGATGGATCTGTCCGCCACGGTGCTGTGCCAGAATCAGCGGCTCCCCGTGGTGGTGTTCGACATGCAAACCCCCGGCGCGCTGGGGCGCGTGGTGCGCGGGGAGGACGTCGGCACCCTGGTCGCGCCGGAGGCCGCCGCTGGACCCCCTGGATCCGGTGGATCCACCGAATCCGCTGGATCCACTGGATCGAACTGACGTCTGTCTGACGCGACTCGTGTGACGCGACTCGTCTGACGTCTTGACTTTGACGTATTACACTACGACGCTGACACGCGCTGCGCCGCCACAGGAGGATGCCATGGTCAACGACGTGCTGGACGAACTCAAGCAAGACATGAAAAAGACCGTGGAGCGTCTGCAGAAAGAGCTCGCCCGGGTGCGCACCGGACGCGCCAACCTGGCGCTGCTCGACGACATCCGCGTGGACTACTATGGAGTGCTCACCCCCTTGAACCAGGTGGCCTCCCTCCAGCTCGCCGACGCGCGGCTGATCGTGGTCAAGCCCTGGGAAAAGTCCATGGTGCCGCCGGTGGAAAAGGCGATCCAGGCCGCCGACCTCGGGTTGAACCCGTCGTCGGACGGCGAGATCATCCGGCTGCCGGTGCCCCCCCTCACCGAGGAGCGTCGCAAGGAGCTGGCCAAGCAGGTCAGGCGGCTGGGCGAGGACTTCAAGGTCCAGCTTCGCGGTCAGCGCCGCGACGCCAACGAGATGCTCAAGTCTTTGGAAAAGGACAAGGACATCTCCGAAGACGACAACCGCCGCGGGCAGACCAAGGTCCAGGAGATTACCGACGCTCACACTGAACAGGTCGACAAGCTGATCGAGGCCAAAGAGGCCGAGATCATGGAGGTGTGACCGCAGAACGCGCGGCTGCCTGCTTCCCCAGCGCCGCTGCCGCGTCGGACGGCAAGCCCGACCCACCACCGGCCCGGCCTCGACCGGCCCCCGCGCGACCGGCCCCTACTCGACCGGCCCCTACTCGACCGGCCCCTACTCGACCGGCCCCTACTCGACCGGCCC
>CAYFWA010001298.1:0-1605 GCA_964346625.1 uncultured Myxococcales bacterium | reverse complement strand
TTAGCGCGCTTTCGGTCCTACGTGATACCTGAACGGTTACCTGTTGGACTTTGGCTCCGTCATCTGCCCTGCTCCTTCCGACCGATCTGCTTGCCAAGGCGCGGCAATTCGGGGACACTCGATCATCCGGTGAGCCCAGAGCCCCGAGCCCCGAGCCCCGAACCCCGGCGCCGCCGGGGAGCGAGGGCTCACCGAGCGTCGCGGCGTCCACGACATTCCGATCCCTTCGGCCCCCATGATCTTCGATAACCCCGCCGAGCTCAAGGAGCGCATCGAGCACCACGCCCGCCGCCGGGTGCGGGGCGAGGTGCCCATCTTCGAGGACACGAGCAACTACATGTCCATCTACGGGGGGTGCGTGCTGCGCCTCGGCGGGGACGACTTCTACGTCATGGGCGACACCCGGGAGGGGCGCTTCGGCATCGACGATCAGCCCAAGTACTGGGTCAAGTACGCCATGGACCTCACCACGGGTGAGCGGCGGATCATCAAGCTCGTCTTCTACGAGGAGTTCGAGACCGAGCTCGGGCTGGTCAAGATCAAGTGCCGCCGTCGCCCCGAGAAGGAGAGCGAGATCCTCGAGAAGATGCGGGGGCACCCCCGCTTCATGCAGGGCCGGACGGTGCGGGACGCGCGAGGGAACCCGGTGCGGATCATCGAGCTCATCCGGGGCCAGAGCCTGTATGTCCACCTCGAGGACCTCGACGAGGATCACGAGACCTACTACCACGAGACCCTGCCGCGGATCATGCCGGAGGTGATCGCCAGCATCCAGGCGCTTGCGGAGCTGCACGCCGTGGGACAGCACCACGGGGACGTGCGCAACGATCACCTCTTCATCGATGGCGAACGCGAGGGCCGGTATCGCTGGATCGACTTCGACTACTGGGTCAACTACGCCGACTACGATCTCTGGGGCGTGGGCAATGTCCTGCTGTTCGTCGTGGGCAAGGGCATCCACACCTTCCGGGACGTGACGCGCAACCCGGAGCACTATCCGCAGCGGCAGGGTGATCCGGGGGAGGACGACGCCTGCCTGCTGGCCGGCTACCGCATCGCCAACCTCCGGCGGCTGTTCCCCTACGTGTCTCCCGAGCTCAACGACGTGCTGCTGCGCTACTCCGCGGGCGCGGAGCTGTTTTACGAGACGTTGGAGGGGCCCGTGGCGGATCTCGAGGCGCTGTTCGGCTGAGCCTTGGGGACCGTCCCCTGTCGCCGCCGCCGTCGACGAAGCCCCACGGCGCTATCCGCCCTGGACGTGCTCCAGGCACACGGCCAGCAGGGTGGTGACGTGCTCGTCGTCGAGCTGGTAGTAGCGCCGCTGACCGTCGGGCCGCATGCGCACCATGCGCAGGCCGCGCAGCCGGCGCAGGTGCTGGGAGACCAGGGGCTCGGACAGGCCGAGCAGGGTCGCGATCTCCCCGACGCTGCGCTCGCGTTGGGCGATGGCGTAGATGATCCGCAGCCGGGTGGGGTCGGCCAGGCCGGCGAAGGTGTCACTCAGCGCCGCCAGGTCGCGGTCGTCCGGGAGCCCGGGCCGCGTTGCGGTGAACCTGGATCCCTTTGCCGCGGACCGGGGCTCGGGGGCAGGCTCGTGCTGGGTAT
>CAYFWA010001297.1:0-1612 GCA_964346625.1 uncultured Myxococcales bacterium | reverse complement strand
GCCCGTCGTTTTGCTTGCGCTTGCGCCCGTCGTTTTGCTTGCGCTTGCGCCCGTCGTTTTGCTTGCGCTTGCGCCCGTCCTGTTTGCGCTGCTTGCGGCGGCGACGCTGCTTGCGCCGGAGACGTCGCTTGCTTCGGCGCGTGTAGACCACGATGGGCTGGCCCGGCCGCAGCTTCTTGCGGCGCGACAGCTTGTTTTTCCGGGCCAGGGAGCCGGCCGAGACGCGGTAGCGCCGCGCGATGCGTTTGAGGGTGTCGCCGGGCCGGGCCCGGATCACCAGGCGCCGGCGGCGGTGGCGCTTCAGGTACGTCTCGTGGAACCGCGCGGAGTTGATCTCCTCCACCTGGAGGGTCGCAGGATCCAGCAGCCGGACGCCCCGGGGCACGCGGTCTTTGGGCACGAAGGCGCGCAGCACCATGCCGGGCAGCAGCTTGGTGGAGGCGGTGACGGCGTTGTAGGCCAGCAGATGGGCGCGCGTCACGCCGAGGGCGCGGGCCACGCCGGGCAGCCGATCGCCCTCCACCACGGGGTAGTAGATCGCCCGGTGGTCGGGGCTCGGCGGGGTGGCCGGCGGGAAGGCCACCAGGCGCCGGTCGGCGCGGGCGGCGCGGCGCGCCCGCTTGGAGCCCCCCAGGGGCACCAGCAGCTTCACGCCGGGGCGCACCTCCTTGGACTGGCGGACGTGGTTGATCCGGCGCAAAAGCGCCTTGGAGACGCCGAAGCGCGCGGCGATGGACGCCAGGCTGTCGCCGTAGCGGACCTCGTAGACGTGCAGCTTGCGGCTGCCGGTGCGGGCCTTGGCCGCGGCGCGCTGATAGGTCCGCAGGGCGTCGGGCGGGATGCGCAGCTCGTAGCTCAGCCCCGGCGGCACCCGCTTGCGGCGCAGCTCGGGGTTGAGCTCCCGCAGCGTCTCGAGCTTCACCCGGGCCCGGCGTGCCACCCGGCTCAGGGGCGTGCCCCCCTTCACCGTCACCAGGGCGTACTCCCAGGGGTCGGCCGGCCGCAGGGGCGTGAGGTCGAAGCGCTCGAGGTTCTCGGCCACCACGGCGATGGCGAAAAAACGCGGCACGTAGTGCATGGTCTGATAGGGCATGCCGGCTTCGTAGTCGCACAGCCGCCAGTAGTCGTTGGTGTTGTACTTGCGCACGGCCCGCCGCATGGCGCCGTAGCCGGCGTTGTAGGCGGCCAGCGCCATCTCCCAGTTGCCGAAGCGGCGGTACAGGTCCTTGAGGTAGTACATCACCGCCCGGGTGGACCGGTCGGGGTTGAACCGCTCGTCCATCCAGAAGCTGCGCTTCAGGCCGTAGATGCGGCCCCCGTAGGGCATGAACTGCCACAGGCCTGCGGCGCCGGCGTAGGACACGGTGCTGGGGCGAAAGCCGCTCTCGATCATGGCGACGTAGATCAGGGACTGGGGCAGGCCGTGGCGCCGGAGCTCGGCCCGGATGTGGGCCTCGAAGCGCTGCATACGGCCGAGCCGGTGGCGCAGCACCCGCCGCCACACGGGGTTGGTGCGGTAGCGGGCCAGGTAGCGGTAGACCTGGGACGAGAACCGGATGGGGATGTCGGGCAGCCGGATGCCCTCGAGCCAGGGGGGCAGGGGATAGCCCAC
>CAYFWA010001296.1:0-1613 GCA_964346625.1 uncultured Myxococcales bacterium | reverse complement strand
CCGGGATGGATCGGCGTCCCGAGTGCAGAGTTTATTTTGACCCGCTCCCTTAGCTTCGCGCCGCTGCAGGGAAAGGCGCCAATTCGCCGTTTCGCGCAGTTTCGGTCCTACGTGACACCTGAACGGTTACCTCCGAACGAAGACGGTTTCGCACGGGATCGCCGGGCGAACCCGTGCGAGGCGCCGGGCGAACCTGTGCGAGGCGCCGGGCGAACCCGTGCGAGGCGCCGGGGGGCATGGTATGGATGGTGAGCGTGACCCCCGGCGGGGCGCGCGGCTTGGATTCGGATACGGCGGAGGCTACGAAATGGCTCGGTTCGGTAAAAGAGAGCTCCTGGTGGCGGCGGTTACCGTGATCTGCGGCGCGCTTTCGGTGCGCGCGGGGTGTACCCACTGGCGGGTGCACCTCGAGGGCAAGGTGCGCGTGGATCCGGCCTACGCGAAGTACCACGGCGCGCCCATTCGCATCCGGCTCAAGGCGCCCGCCGACGGCAAGGACGCCCGGGGCCAGGAGTCCACCCTGGATCGCTCCAAACCCCTCACCGCGACCTACCACCCGCCGCGCCAGGGGAAGGGCGAGCCCCCGGGCAAGGGGGCCGCGGGGTTGGTCTATTCCAAGGACAAGCCCAGCTTTGAGTTTCAGTACTGCTCGGGGCTTGTGGACGTCTGGTATCGGGGGGACCTGGAGGTGTGGCTGGACGTGGACCGCGACGGGGAGCGCGACCCGGACGAGCCCGGCGGCACGCTGAAGCAAAACCCCCTCACCCGGGAAAAGGAGGAGGCCCTCAGAGAGGGGGGGGAAGAGGTGGAGATCGTGATCTCGCCGCGCCCGGACCCCCGACGCCGGCCTCCGCGCCGCAAGGCGCGGCGCCCTCGGCGTACCCGGCCGGCGGCGCGGCCCGCGCGCGGGGCGCGGCCCGCGGTGCGGCCCGCCGCCCTGCCCAGACCGCGGGCTCGGCCGCGGCCGCGCGAGCAGCCCCGGCCCCGGCCCCGCCGCCCGCTGCCCATCGCCCCGGAGCTGCCCGGCGGCTCCGGGGGCCGCTGAGCGACTCCTCAGCGCAGGGCCCGGCCCTCGAAGCGCTCCACCGCCTCGGCGAACCAGTCGGGGATGGCGCGGGATTGGCGCTGGGCGTAGTCGAAGAACACCTGGGTGGAGCGGCCGGTGGCGAGGGCGGCGCCGTCGGCGTCGCGGGCGAGCAGGTACTCGAAGCTCCAGCTCTTGGTGCCGAGCCGGTCCACCCGCAGGTGTGTGGTGACCCGGTCGTCCAGCATGATCGGCAGCAGGAACCGGCAGGAGATCTCGGCCAGGATGAAGGGGAAGCGGTCGAAGATCGCCCCTTCGCCCGGGTCGGGATACTCCATGGCCCCCATGTAGGCCTCGCGGCCGAGCTCGAGGTAGGTGAAATACACGGCGTTGTTCACGTGTCCCATGGCGTCGAGATCCTTGAACCGGATCTGCACCGGGGCGTGGCAGCGGTAGTCGTCGATGCGCAGGGACACCGGGGCTTCGGAACGGGGGGGATGGGATTTGGGGTCTGCGGGCATGAGGCTCCTGAACGGCTCCTGAACGGCTCCTGAACGGCTCCTGAACGGCTCCTGAACGGCTCCTGAAC
>CAYFWA010001295.1:0-1614 GCA_964346625.1 uncultured Myxococcales bacterium | reverse complement strand
CGCATCGGCATCGGCCCCGGACGCATCGGCATCGGCCCCGGCCGCATCGGCATCGACCCCGGACGCATCGGCATCGGCCCCGGACGCATCGGCATCGGCCCCGGCCGCATCGGCATCGGCCCCGGCCCCGGCCGCATCGGCATCGACCCCGGCCGCATCGGCATCGACCGGCGGGACCGCGGCGGCTCCGACTGCATCGGCTTCGGCCGCGGCGGCGTCCACCGCGGAGACCACCGGGGAGCCGCCTTTCGATCGCATCCCGGAGACCACCGGCGAGCTTCAGGTGGCCCTGGAGCAGCGCGAGGCGCGCAAGGCTGCGCCCATCCGGGACGACGGCACCCTCACCGCGCAGCTCAAGCAGGCCGTCACCGCGGTGCGCAAGCAGGTGACCACCGGGGAGTTGGACCTCGCAGAGGCCACCCCGCCGGCCCAGCGGCTGCAGCAGATCCTGGAGCAGGTGGTGCACGGCCCGGCCCAAAGCGAGCAGCTCGCCCGGATGCTGCAGCGCAGCCAACAGCTCGCCCGCCTGGTGGAGGAGGCCTGGGGCGAGGACGCCTCCCGCGAGCGGCGCCAGCTCCACCGGGACGTGGAAAGCGGCACCCTGCTGCTCGGCGCGGTGAACCCGTCGCAGCTCGCGAGCCTCGACCTGCTGGGGCTGTTCACCCTGCTGCGCCTGCGGCGCAGCGGGGCCGAGCGCACCCTGCCCGAGGTCAGCCGGCGGCTGGACGAGGGCGTCACCGAGGAGCTGGTTCGTTTTTGCAAGTCCTCGGCCTTTGCCGATGCCGTGCTCAAGCGAGCGCGCAGCGCCACGGCCCTGGTGCTCGACGGCGCGCTGTGGCCCGAGGGCGTGCGGGGGCTGGTGGCCGAGGCGCTGCTCGCGCAGGTGGAGCGCGCCCTCGCGCGGGTGCTTGACGACCAACGAGCCGCAGGCTACTCCTTCCCCGGGCTCGCAGAGCCCGCGCGCGAGGCTTATCGGAGCTTCGCGCGGGACCTGGGCGGCCGGGTGGCCGACGCCCTGCCCTGATCCCTGCGGTGATCTGATCTGGGTGCGAAGGACATCGACTCCCCCCATGGCGCGATCTTCTTTCCGTCTCGAGCTCCTAGCGCCCGCTTTGACGCGGCCGCTTTCCGCGCGTGGGAGGCGAGCGAATCGCCACGCGGTGAGCGTGCGGGTCGCCGCGCGGATCGCCGCGCTGGGCGCGGCGCTGATCGGGCTCGCTTTCGTGGCCGGAGGCTGCAAGGAGAAGATCCCCAAGCTCAGCCCCAAGGAGTGCGAGACCTTCTGCAAGCGCCTGGTGCCCTGCTTCGCCAAACGGATGGCGAACTACTCCATGAACGTCGAGGAAGACACCCGGCAGTGCATCCAGGACTGCACCAGCCAGGAGGGGCGCAAGCACGGGCCGATCCTGCGCGCCATGAAACGCTGCGGTCACCTCGAGGACTGCGACAAGCTCCGGGCCTGCTTCCAAAAGAGCCTGGAGACGTGAGGCCGGCGTACCCGTTAAGGGAGCGGGTCAAAATAAGGTCTGCAAGTCAGGGCGTCGATCCATCCCGGCTGGCTGCGTCGCTCGTCGGTTGAATACGTCAATGTATGAACTAGGACCGACCTTTGGT
>CAYFWA010001294.1:0-1614 GCA_964346625.1 uncultured Myxococcales bacterium | reverse complement strand
GTTCAGGGCGCCGAGGCGCCCGGCTGGCAAGGCGCGAAGAGGGCGAATATTGCGAAATATTTAACCGATGAGCCGCTGGTGACTGGATCATTCCAGCTTGCTGGAATGATCCAGGTGCGCTCGGCATGGTCACGGAGCAGGAGGTGATCTTCATGACGTGAACGCAGCCAGCCGGGATGGATCGGCGTCCTGAACGATCAGATAATTCGTGATCGGGGCCTAAACACGATCCTAGCGTAGGTCTAACCAATCCAGGGGATCCGCGATGCTATCCCGAAAGTAGAGGCATCGTTGGAGGCATCGCCGTGAGGCACATCGCCGCATCCAGGGTCCCCACCGCGTCCAGGGTTCGGGCCGCAGCCAGGGTTTCGGCCGCAGCCAGGGTTTCGGCCGCAGCCAGGGTTTCGGCCGCAGCCAGGATCCTACCGGCCGCAGCCAGGATCCTACCGGCCGCGTTCCTGGTTCTGCTGGCAAGCTGCGCCATGGGCAGTCCCGAAATCCGGGAGGGGACGTCCGTGGTGCAGCGGATCCGCCCCTTCGATTCGTCCGAGCGGCCGGTGGTGCTGGGCCGCGGCGGCCGCGAGTTCGCGCTGGCCGGCGTCGCCATCGTGCGGGTTCCGACCCGGATCCGGTTCACCTACGGGGGCGACTGCTCCTCTGAGGACGACACCTGCAGCCACACCCTAGAGAAGCTGGACCTCGTCGAGGTCGTCCAGGTCACCGTCTCTTATCGGGACGAGCGGCGCGCCGCAGACGATGATGATCCCGGGCAGTCCCTTACCTTCAACTTCCCCCTGGATACCCTGCCGAAGGAGCGCCTCGGGCAGCTCAGACGCCTGTCGCCCCGCCGCTGGGGCGCCGACCGGTTCGCGGACCAGCGGCAGCGCCGTCGCCTGGCGCAGCGGCTGTTCTCGCTGCGGGTGACGCGGCAGCGGCGTCAGGTCCGGGTCATCGATCAGGAGCGCTCGCTGCTGTGCGGCGCGAGCGAGGATTGCGACGACGACATCCGGTGGATCCGGGTGTGGCGGTGCGTGCCCGTGATCAGCGTCCTGGCCCGGCGGCCTCAACGTTCTTCGTTCGTCGGGTCGGCGCGGCGGATCTCCGAGAGCTCGCCCTGATCGAGGAAGGTGGCGCCACAGCGGGGGCAGCGGTCGAGCCGCATGTTGCGCGGCCCCAAAAAGGGCTCCATGGGCACCAGGCAGCGATCGCAGGTGGCTGACTCCATGTCCTGCTGCTCGGAAAGCGGGGTGAACCAGGGCGCGTCCATCCGCTCGACGTTGGCCGAGACGAGGAGTTGCTCCAGCTCGCCGCGGTCCAGGAAGATGCCCTGGCAGCGGGGACAGCGCTCGATCTCGGTGCCCGGCCAGGTCTCGAGCTGCATGCCTTGATCACGACATTTCGGGCATCGCATTGGGCTTCTCCTCGTCGCGCCGCCCGCCGTGCGCCGCCGAGTGGGAACACGGCGCGACGAGGTGATCATGGTGGGCGCGGCGCCCCGGGTCAAGCTCCGGAAGCGAGGGTGCGGGTTACCCGACAATCGTGTAGATACGCGAAACGGGAGGGCGGTGGGCTGTGGGCGGTGGGCTGTGGGCGGTGGGTCGGGGGCTGTGGGCT
>CAYFWA010001293.1:0-1615 GCA_964346625.1 uncultured Myxococcales bacterium | reverse complement strand
ACGCCGAGGAAAACCTGGCCGAGCGGGAAGCCGAACAGGGTTTTGTTCCACGCCGTCCAGAGCGCGGCCGAGCCGGTTACGCCCAGGGCGCCGCCGACCACCAGATTCCACGCCCAGCGGGCGCCGCCGCGGGGACGGCCCTCGCCCAGCAAGCGGCGGCTGTTGAGCATCAGCAAAAAGGAAATCAGCGCCAGAGGGAGCAGCACGTAGCCGGTCACCCCGGCGAAAATCCCGAGATAAATCTTCGATGCCCCGCCCCAGAGCAGGGGCCAAAACCACCCGACCACCGGCACCAGACCGCCGAGACGGTAGAGCCAACCACGGTGCGGACGCCCGCAAGCTTCGCAAAAAGCGATGCCCGAGATATGCACCAGCAGGGAGAGGGTGGACAGTGCCATCGCCAGGGCACCGGTGCCGAAAATCAACTGGGCGCGCCGCGACTCGCCGAAAACCGTCTGCAAGGCGCCGGCGAACTCCGCGTTGGTGCGGGGGACGAGCATGCTGGCCACCTCCGCCTCCGCCCGGTCCACCCCGACCCCCGGGACCGCCTCGCGCCGCAGCTCGAGGCTGCGTTGCAACTCCGCGAAGCTGCCCGCATTGGCCCCCTCCTTCAAAACGAGACCGCCGTCCTCCCGGATCTCCGCGCCGGCCCACGGCTGCCCGTAGAACTGCGAGGTGGCGGCGATCATCACAAATCCGGTGGCCAGGACAAAGGGCAGCACCAGCCCGAAGCCGAGATCAAAGCGGGAAAACCCGCGAAACGAGCGATTCCAGCCGCGGGCGAGCAGGGCGAAAGGCATGAGAAAGGCCATATTGATCCCGACCGCCGAAGACGCCGCCGCGATCATCCGCTCCCGCTGCATGTCCACGATACGGGTCGCCCACCAGTCCCTGACCGCCGTGTCCCCGATGCCCGCCAGCGCCTCCGGCCACACGCCCGTCGGGCTTGTCAATTGCGACAAATCGGGAATGAAGCCCGCCGCGATCCGCCCCCAGGGCAGCTCCCCGGCCAGCCCCAGGCGGGCCACCACCGCGGCAAAGGAGAGCACCACCACGGCCACCAGCACCTTCAACACGTTTTCGTAGGCGCGCTGCGCCCGCCCCCCGATCCAGAGCGTGACGATGGTCACCGTCAGGCCGAGCAGCACCGTCACCAATAGCTTCGTCTCCAGGCTCCCCGGATTGGGGATACGGCCGGGCAGGAGATTCTCCGTGATGGCGCCGTAAGACAGCGCGTATTGCGGCAGGGCGTAAACCATGTTCAGAAAAACCGCCGCCCCCAGCCAGGCCCAGGCGAGAAAGGGATTGATCGCACGCCGCATTCCCTCGAAGGGCGAACTTTCCATCGTCAGCGTGACATGGCTGATGGCCGCCAGCATGATCGCGCCCAACAGGATCGAGACCAGTTGCACCCAGAGCATGCCATAGCCGCCGATCACCCCGAGAAAGAGCGCCGCCGCCAGCGAGCCGCCGCCCAGCGTCAAGGCGGATTGCAAGAACCCGGGGCCGGACAAGCGGACGTAAGCGCCCAGCCGGGCGAGCGCCCCGCGCTTTTCGGAGGACTGAAGAAACTGCTCTTGTTCGGAGAATGCGGCCATGGGGTTGGGGTCTTTGG
>CAYFWA010001292.1:0-1615 GCA_964346625.1 uncultured Myxococcales bacterium | reverse complement strand
GGACGGAACGTCCAGGGGGGAGCCGGCTCCGGGGCCGGGGGTCGGCTCCGGAGGCCGGGGGCCGGCTCCGGAGGCCGGCTCCGGGGCCGGGGGTCGGCTCCGGAGGCCGGTGCTCGACTCTGGACTGCCAGGGAAGAAGAGGAGGCGGCTCGAAATGAGGGGGGGGGCGGAATGAGATGGGAGATGGGAGATGGGAAATCGTCGCAGCACTCGCCGCGCGAGCGCTACTTTTTCTTGGTGAGGGCCTTGGTGATGCAGGTGCCGGCCTTCTTCATGGACTTGGTGATCTTCTCGCCGTCGGACTCGCTGACCTTCTTGTCGCCCGCCTCCTTCTGGAACTTCACGAGCATCTTCTGCACCTCCTTGACACACTTCATGTTCTCGCAGGAGCACGCCTTCTTCTCGATCTCCTTGGCGCGCTTCACGTGCTCGTTTTCGCCGCAGGCGCCGAGGGCGAGGGTTCCACTGAGCAGCAGAGCGGAAAGCAGGGCGGTGATCTTCTTCATGGTTCGACTCCCTTGGTGGGGCCCGTCGAGGTCGACGAGGGCCCCCGTTCGTTTTCGGCCGCCGTCGGTTTTCCCTGGACGGGTACGCGCGACAGGCCGCAGGCTTAGCAGACGCCGATCTGATACACGTACTGCGGACGATTTGCAATCCCCATACCACCGCCGACGACGATGGAACCCCCCGAGTCACCGGCCCCTGGCGGTTCCCGCGTGAGCCGGGTTGGGTAACGGCGCCCCCACCAAGGGTCGGGCGCCCGGGTGCTGCTGGCCCCAGCGGGCGCGGGGATCGCGGCGCTACTTCTCGATCCAGTGCACCACGCCGTGGGCGCCCACGATGATGCCGCCCACGGTGAGGGGGGCCAGCCAGATGAGCACCTTGCTGGTGCGCCGCTCGCCCAGGGAGAAGGCCAGCTCGCGGCTGGTGACCTTGTTCTTCTGCAGCACCACCTGTAGATCGTCGGCCAGGCCGGGACAGAAGGACGCCAGACGGCTCTCCACCAGAAGCTGACCCACGAGCTGATCGGCCTTCTTCTTGACGAACAGGCAGAAGCTGTCGTTGACCAGATTGAATCGGCCGTCGGGATCCAGGGAGAACATCGGCAGGGGGTTGGCCTCCACCATGGCCCGACAGTCCGGATCGGTGGGCTGGCGCCGGGGCGCTGGCTCGGGGGAGGCCTGCTGGCGCTGGGACATTCCGAGCTGCTCCATGAGGCGCAGCAGCGCCTCGAGGAACCCCCGCACCGAGCCGTAGCGCGCCGCCGGATCCTTGGCCAGGCAGGCGAGGATGATGTCGTCGAAGCGCTCGTCTAGCTCCCCCGAGGGCAAGCGCCAGGAGGGCGGCGTGGGCGGCGTGCTGATGTGGGCGTTGAGGATCTGGGCGACGTTGCCGTCGAAGGGGACCTCTCCGGTGAGCACCTCGTAGAAAAGCACCCCGAGGGCGTACAGGTCGCTCATCTCGTCCGGAGGCGAGCCGCAGCAGCGCTCCGGCGCGAGATAGGCCGGCGTGCCCGCCAGGCCGTCCTGCAACTGGCCGCTCTGGGCCCGGTGGGCGCGCTTGAGCCGGCTCAACCCGAAGTCCAACACCTTGACGTGGTTACGCCGCCGCTCGC
>CAYFWA010001291.1:837-1616 GCA_964346625.1 uncultured Myxococcales bacterium | reverse complement strand
CCGGCGACCCGGCGACCCGGCGACCCGGCGACCCGGCGACCCGGCGACCCGGCGACCCGGCGACCCGGCGATCCGCAGCAGTGCCCCAGCGGTCGTTTTCGTCCACCAGCGCGTCCCCGCGCGCGAAATGGGTGCTCCCCGCGCAAAATGGGTGCTCTCCCCGCGCAAAATGGGTGCCTCCGCCGCGCAAGATGGGTGCCTCCACCCGCCCACCGGCCGGCCGTGGGCAACTGCCCCGGATCATGGGCCCGAGGCCTGGGCGTTCGCTCACGCGCGCGCCACCGTGCGCGCCACCGCGCACGCCACCGCGAGCGTTGGCACGTGTCCACAGGCGTTGGCACAACCTGTGCAGAGTACCCATCGCAGGCAGCAACTCCGAAGCACGAGACCCAGGGAGGTCGTCATGGTCGCCGAAGCCAACCTGCTCGATTCACAAATCGTTCGGGCCCTGAAATCCACGCCGGGAGCCGGCGCCGCAGAGCGGCGGCGACATCAACGACACCCGGTCTGCTTGAAGGTGCTCGTGGTCCACGAGGACATCATGGAGCACACGGTGACCCGGGATCTGTCCATCGGCGGCATGAGCCTCGCCGCGGACAACCCCCTGCCCTTCGGCTCCACCGTAGAGCTCATGTTCGAGCTCCCGGGGGATCCCACCATCCACACCGCGCGCGCCACGGTCCGCTGGGTGGACGCCGGCCACGCCGTCGGCGTGCAGTTCGACGCCCCCCGCGCCTGGCTCGTGTTTTCCCTGCTGCAGTACCTCAAGACGCTGTGAC
>CAYFWA010001291.1:0-737 GCA_964346625.1 uncultured Myxococcales bacterium | reverse complement strand
GCCCGCGCGGCTGTGACGCCCGCGCGGCTGTGACGCCCGCGCGGCTGTGACGCCCGCGCGGCTGTGACGCCCCCTTCACCGCGCTGCCCCTGCGGCCGTGAGCCCCTCCACGGTCGTGATACCTCCGCTTCCTTACCCCCCTGAACGTGTATTGACCGTCAATGTACCGTGTGACCCGCGAGGCAGGCGCCTGTGCGGGCGTCCGTCAAGTTGTCAAGAACCACCACCCGTAGAACGCTTCGCGGAGCTCGCCGTACGTTCGGCAATGGCCTTGAGCGCTCTCAGCGCGTCGTTGACAGACTTCGTGTCAGGGAATGCCTCTGCGACGTCGGGCTCGAGAAGCACCAGGTTGGTGCCATTTCGGTACTCATCGTAGTACTTCCCGCGAACCCCCTCACCGAGGTCCTCGCGAGCATATTCTGCTCTGATTTCCTTGTCGTCAGCCATCTTCGTAGATCCTTCGTTCTCGCCGGGTGGCCTCTCGGGCAGAGATGAGGCGCAAGGCGTCACTCCGCTCGGTGTGGGCTACCACCAAAAGACGGTCCTGGCTGGAAAGCCCGAACGTGAGGAGTCGTTCCTCTCCTACAGAGTGATCCGGATCAGGGAACGTCATCGCAAGCGGATCAATTTTTCGAGGCACATCCCGACGGCCTTTTTTGTTCACGGATCGCCTGGTTACGGCGCGCGAAAGAAAAAGCTCGAAGGACCGAGGGCGTCGAGGCGAGTATGACACCTTC
>CAYFWA010001290.1:0-1619 GCA_964346625.1 uncultured Myxococcales bacterium | reverse complement strand
GTCCCTGCTGGTGGCGGCGCTGGGGCTGCTCGCGGCGACCTGCCGCTGCGAGGAGACCCCGGTGGCGGCCGACGCGGGCGACGGCGCGCCGCCGGACGCGGGGCTGGATGCCGGGCTGGATGCCGGCGCCGACGCCGACGCCGAGGCCACACCGGACGCCCGCCCCGACGCTGGGGTGCCGCCGGACCCGGTGCAGCACGGCTTTTGTGACCAGCCCTACTTCAAGCTGCCCATCGACGGGCAGACCGAGATGACCATCGGCATCCATCTAGCCGAGGGCTTCGTAGTCTGGAGCACCGCCAAAACCTCCACGCAAAACTATGCTGGTGATGTTCATCTCCTCGATCTGGCGACATGCATAGAGCGCCAGCTAACCGTTGGGTCCGAAGCTGGCGCCGTGCATCTGCACGGTGAACATGTGGTCTGGCATGATCACAAATATGATTGGCAAATCTGGGGCTCGGAGCTTTATCATTACGATCTATCCACCAAGCAGCAGCAGCGGCTCACCGAGACCCCGCAAACCGAGCTCGGACCGAGGACCAACGGACGCTACGTCGCCTACCTGCGTCTGGAGACATCGTCCGATCCGGCTTCATTACGTCTTCTGGATCGCCAAAGCGGGACCGACATCGAGCTGTCGCCGGACTGGACCAACATCGAGTCGTTCGACATCAACGACCGCTACGTGGTGTGGGTGGCCTACACCCAGGACCCCCAGTCGGTGGGCCGCGACGTGCTGTACCACGACCTGCAGGCCGGGCAGACGCACCACCTGGACGCGACCTATCCACGGTACCAGTACTGGGTGTTTCTGTGGGACGACTGGGTGACCATCCGGGGAAGTGATGCGCACCTCTCACGCCCTACCTACCTGGAGCTCCACAATCTGGTAACCAACGAAGTGCGCTCCCTCGTAGAGGGCGACTACGCGACCTCGGCTGGCAATATCGGCCAGGGCCTCATCTCCTGGAACACATCGACTTATACGGGCACGACCGACTTGAACCCCTCCGATATCGAGCTCTACGAAATTGACAGCGGGCGGTCTCGCCGGCTCACCACCAGTGAGAGCAACCTGCGAGTGCGGAGCATCGCGTCACCCTACCATCTGTTCATCCACCGCCTGTTTCTCTCCTCAAGGTTCGAGAACGACTTCTACGTCGCCAACCTGGAGGCGCTGGGCGTGCTCGACGCCACCGGAAACCTGCTTTCCGGCGGGCCGGTGATCACGCCGCCATGAGGGTACAAGCCTCTCCGGTATCGATGATTCCGTCTCATCATCGGTAACCACGTGTGGGAAAAGAGCAGGTTCATGGGCTGGGGTCCATGATCCTGCGCGTTTGCCGGTCCACCTGCGTCTCGGTCCTGCCCGAGCCACCAGGACGGAGGGGGGAGCCGAGGCCGAAGCATGCCGGGATCTGTTCACTCGAGGGATATTGTGCCCTGGCGCCAACCTTTGGCCCTCGGCGAGGCGCCCGGGGCCGGCGAAGGGGGGGCGGTGGCCCCACGGCGTGCCCGGCGTCGACCACAGCGGAAACGGCTCGGAGCGGGCCGCGTTAGTCCCCGATCACGAATTATCTGATCGTTCAGGCCGTCGATCCATCCCGGCTGGCTGC
>CAYFWA010001289.1:0-1621 GCA_964346625.1 uncultured Myxococcales bacterium | reverse complement strand
CGATCAGGGGGGCGTCGAAGGTGATGTGCCGGGAGGGGACCACCTCGAAGGAGAGCTCGCCGAGCCGGGCCGGGGTGGCGGTCTCGTTGGCGTGCAGTCGGTCCGGGTCCAGGCCGAGGCTGGCCAGGCGGCGGCACACCACCTGCGGCGCCCACAGCGGGGCGTCGGAAAGGCGCGCGACCTGCTCGAGATCCATGGCGTGGTCGAAGTGGCCATGGGTACACAGGATGGCGTCGACCTGCGCCAGCTCCTCGCGCGGCACGGGGAAGGGGGCCACCCCCGCCGGGCGCGACAGGAAGGGATCGGTGCAGAGGGTGGTGTCCCCGTGACGGATCAGCCAGCCGGCGGTGCCGAGCCAGGTGCAGTGGGTTTCTCGGGTCATTGGGCGTCCTCCCGGGTCGTTGGCGACCCGACGGCAACGTTTGTCTTCAGCGCAGCCCCAGGGTAGCGTCTGTGTGCAGCGCAGCCCCAGGGTAGCGTCTGTGTGCAGCGCAGCCCCAGGGTAGCGTTTGTGTGCAGCGCAGCCCCAGGGTAGCGTTTGCGTTCAGCGCAGCCCCAGGGTAGCGTTTGCGTTCAGCGCAGCCCGAGCACGTCGCGCATGTCGTACCGCCCCGCGGGTCGAACCGCCGCCCAGCGGGCGGCCTGCAGCGCGCCCTGGGCAAAGGCGTCGCGGCTCTGGGCCTGGTGGCTGAGCCCGAGTCGCTCGTAGGGGCCGAGCAGGTGCACGTGGTGCTCGCCCACCACCTCACCGCCGCGCACGGCGTGGACCCCGATCTCGCCGAGGGGGCGGGGATCGGCCTCGCCCTGCTCTCCGTGCCTCCCGAAGCGATCCGCACCATCGGGCCGGCCGGCGCGCAGGGCCTTCAGCAGGCCCAGGGCGGTACCCGAAGGGGCGTCGCGCTTGTGGCGGTGGTGCAGCTCCACGATCTCGGCGTCGTAGTCGGCGGGCAGGGCGCGGCCCACCTGTTCCACCAGCGCCAGTAGCAGATTCACGCCGAGGGACATGTTCGGGGCCCACACCACCGGCACGCGCTCGGCTGCCTCGTCCAAAGTGGCCTCCTGAGCCTCGTCGAGGCCCGTGGTGCCCGACACGATGGCGACGCCCCGCTGCGCGGCGGCAGTGAACAGGGGCGGCGTGGCGGCGGCGACGCTGAAGTCCACGAGCACCCGTGCTTCGGCGAGCGCTGCGTCGGGATCCGTGCCAAAGGCGCTGGCGTCCGGGTGGCGGGGGTGCTCCAGGGTGCCGGTGAGCCGGAGATCTGCAGCTTGGTCCACCAGATGGCGCAGGGCGCGGCCCATGCGACCGGCTGCGCCCGAGATCGTGATGCCCAGGGGGGAGCTCATGTCCATACCTCTCGTCGTCGTTTCGGGGGGCGAGTCCCATCCCGCGCCGCTGCTCCGCCAGATCGCCGACTGGCTCGCGAGCGCCCCGATACTACCGCGCCGGCGCGCGGCTCGCCAGGAGGATGCCGCCGCTCATAGGGCTTCGCATCGCGAAGCGGCCGGGCGCTTCACGTCGTGGATGCGTGGCCGCCCCCCCTCGCCTCGCCTCGCAAGCGGGCTGTACCGTTAGGGAGCGGGTCAAAATAAGGTCTGCAAGTCAGGGCGTCGAGGCGCCCGG
>CAYFWA010001288.1:0-1622 GCA_964346625.1 uncultured Myxococcales bacterium | reverse complement strand
TCAACGAGGCCTTGGGGGGGGGCCTTGCCGCGCCGCACTGTGGTAAAGCGGCCAGAGCCGCGCCAGCAGTCAACATGTCATCAGCGCGGAACAAATCCCGTTGAGAAATTCGGACAGAGCCGAATTTGTTTCCCCTGCCCTTTCGCGTTACAAGGAGGGGAATCTCGGAAGCGCGATTCGCGTTACAAGCACAGAGAGCTCGGAGGCGCAATGGACGTCATGCAGCGAAACGTATGGATCGTGGCCCTCACCCTGGGGCTATCCGTCGGCAGCGCCGGACCCGCCGGCGCCGCCCCCGCGGCGCGGGACGGCGGCAACGACGGGCAAGACGATCAGGATCTGTTCTCCATCAACCTGGACACCAAGGGCTACGAGCCCTACAAGATCTCGGTGCCCCGGCCGATCTCCAACGACCTGCCCCTGGGCAAATTCGTCCGGAAGATCATGGTGAACAACCTCCGCATCGCCACGGCCTTCCGGGTGCTCGAGCCGCGCACCTACCCCAGCGGGTGGCGGGGCCAGGGGCTCAAGGCCGACGTGGCCCGCTGGCGGGCCATCGGCTCCCAGGGATTGATCCTGGGGGAGCTGAAGGTGACCGGCACGCGCGTGAGCTACCAGCTCAAGCTGTGGGACTTTTCCCAGGGGCCACGGCCGGTGCTGGAGCGCTCCTATGCGGCGCCGCGCAAGAACGCCCGCTCGGTGGTCCACCAGTGGTGCAACGAGGTGATGAAGCACTACACCAAGGTCAAGGGCGCCTTCGGGACCCGGCTCGCCTTCGTGGCCACCCACTCGCCCAAGCTCAAGGTGATCTACACCGCGGACCACGACGGACACGACCGCCGCCGGGTCTCCAAGCGCAAGTCCCTCAACATCCTGCCCTCCTGGTCCCCCGACGGGCGGGGCATCCTGTTCACCTCCTACGTGCGAAGAAACCCGGACCTGTACAAGGTGTCGGCCCTGGGCAACGTCATGCCGAAGCGCGTCTCCAAGCGCCGCGGGCTCAACTCCGGCGCGCGCTATTCCCCCGACGGCCGCCGCGTGGCGATCACCCTGACCAAGGACGGCAACTCCGAGATCTACCTGCTGGATCCGTCGCGCTACGGGCGCTACGGCTGGCCCGTGGCCAAGCGGCTCACACGCCACTCGGGCATCGACACCTCGCCCACCTGGTCGCCGGACGGCAAGCACATCGCCTTCGTCTCCAGCCGCTACGGCCACCCCCAGATCTGGGTGATGAAGGCCGACGGCACCCGCAAGCGCCGACTCACCCGGCGGGGCGTGTACAACCAGACCCCGGCCTGGTGCTCACGGCCGAGCTCCAAGTGGATCGCCTTCACCAGCCGCAAGGGCCGCCACTTCTCCATCTTCACCTACAACGTGGCGACCCGCGACTACCGACGGATCACCTACTCGCGCCACGGCAATGCCGAGGAGCCCACCTGGGCCCCCAACTGCCAGCTCATCGCCTACGCCTCGTCGCGGGGGGGCATCTGGGTGTCCAACCGCTACGGCACCGCCCACACGCAGATCTACAAGGGCAAGGCGCTGCAGCCCCGCTGGGGGCCCTGGGCGACCCTGAACTGAGAACGGGCCCGCCCGCCACCGCCCCTTCCCCCATTCCC
>CAYFWA010001287.1:0-1623 GCA_964346625.1 uncultured Myxococcales bacterium | reverse complement strand
GCCCGCGCCCGCGCCCGCCGGCCCGGGGGGGACCTGCTCGCCCCGGCGTCGCTGATGGCCTTCCGCCAGCAGCTCCAGGATCGGTTGGCCGAGCGGCCCGCGCCCGATCCCGAGACGTCCCAGCTCGTGCTCGCCCTCGGCGCGGCGGTTCGGGGCCGGGACCTCAACCGCCTGCTGGGGGCCGTCTCGTCGGTGGGGGTGACCCGGATCTGTCTCAAGGTCATGCGGCAGGGCGACTTCTCGGTCCCCTGCTGCGTCCCGCTGCGGCTCTGGCCCCGGATCGGGCAGCGCGAGTCCGTGGTGCACCTGGCCCACGCGGCCGTCTGGCAGCAAACCCGGGGGCGCAGGCGGGCGCTGCCCGAGCCGGCGGCGGCCTGGCCCGCAGCGGCCCGGACCCTCGCCACGGCCCCCGGTAGTCCGCTGGCCCTGCGCGTGGGTCCAAAGGTATCGGGGCGCCGGTTCATCCGGTGGGTCACCCGCCTGGGCACGGTGCGTCGGCCCCCCGAGCTGGTGCTACCCTCCAGCGCCCCAGCGTTGCCGCCGAAACGCCGACGCGCCGGGCCCCGCACCCTCCATCGCCCTGCCTCGCGCCCGGGGCGCCCCGTCCCACGCGCGCGGCGAGCGAGCCCCAACCCCAGGAGCCGATAGCCTGGCGAGCGTCCCCCGACCCAAAGGCCGATAGCCTGGCGAGCGTCCCCCTGACCTAGGAGCCGATGATGTCCCCGCAGCCCCCTTTAGATTCCCATGACGACGCGCGCCCCATCCCGGCCGAGCCCCCCCTCGTCCCCGTGGGCACCGTCGGCTTCGACGGCCCCCGGGATCGGACCCTGGCCACCCTGGACGCGGTGGAGCTGCAGGACACCTTCCGTGGCGCGCCCAGCGCGCGAATGCTGCGCCGACTGCGCCGCGACGCCGGGGCGTCGTTTTTCATCGCCCTGCGAGCACCCCAGGTGATCACCGGACCGGCGGACGTGGGGCGCAAGCGCCCGCAGCTTTCGTATCTGCCCCAAGATGCGTGGCCCGACCATCCTTTCGACACCGGGGAGCTGGGGCAGGCCGCCTGGAGGTGGCTGGTGGAGGCGGCGCAGGCGGTGGCGGCCAACGCCATCTTGCTGCAGACCTCGAACCGCTTTCGCCCCACCGCCGCCAACCGCCGACGGCTGGAGACCTTCTTCGGCAAGCTGGCCACCGATCGCCCCGCGCCCCTGGTCTGGGACGGCGCCGGCCTCTGGTCCGACGAGGAGCAGACCGCGCTGTGTGGCGCGCTGGGGTTGATCCCGTGTCTCGACCCGCTGATGGAGCCTCCCCCTGCCGACGCGCAAGCCTACCTGCGGGTGATGGGCCAGAGCCGCAGCGAGCACGGCCTGTCGGCCGAGCGGCTGGACCTCGTGGACGAGGCCAGACACGATCTGAGCTGGGGCGCGGTGATGCTCAACACGCCGGGGCCCTACCGCGACGCCCTGGCCCTCAAGCGCCTGGCGCGCTCGTAGTCGAACCCCCGGTGGCCCCACCGGCGACGAACGGGCCGCGGACAAGCCGGGCCGCCCGGGAGGCACCATGTCCCTTCGCGCCGACGAGCTGCCCGCCCTCATCGAAGAGATCAACGAGGCCCTGACCGGTCAG
>CAYFWA010001286.1:0-1629 GCA_964346625.1 uncultured Myxococcales bacterium | reverse complement strand
TCATTCCAGCTTGCTGGAATGATCCAGTCCAGACCCGCGAGCGAAGCGAGCTCAGGCAGCCAGCCGGGATGGAGCGGCGGCCTGAACGATCAGATTATTCGTGATCGGCTCCTGAGCGCTCAAAAGGAAAAGTCGAGGGTCACGGACGCCCCGCCCGGCGACACGCCGGGGCGCACCTTCACGGCGGAGGGCCGCTCGCGGCGGGACCAGCGCGTGAAGAAGGCGAGCACCGCGGCGGAGAACGCCGCCGCCGCGCTCACGCCGATCATCACGTTGGTGGCCACCTTGTAGCGGCGCCCCTCCTGCTGCAGATCGCGGGTGGGATCGGCGTCGTAGTCCTCGCCGAGCTGCAGGGTCTTCACGCCGGTGCCCACCACCACCCCCCCCGCGACCACGGCCAGCCCCGCCGCGGCGGCGAACCATGCCCAGTGGAGCTGCTTGCGAGCCGACGAAGGCGCAATGGGGTCGGGGTCGTCGGGGCCCTTTCGGGGCGGGGGCCGGGACACCGCCTCGGCATCCCAGACCACCGTGGCGCCGCCCGAGACCCGGAGCTGCTTCTTCTGCACGGTCTCACCGTTGCGCTCCAGGCGCACCTGGTGCTCCCCCGGCATCACCACCACCTCCGCGCGCCCCGTTCCCCGCCGGGTCCCGTCTACCACGATGTCGAGGTCTTTGGCGGGCGTGGTGACGCGCAACACGCCCAGCTCGTCGCGCAGTTGGACGAGGGGGGCGGGCAGCCGGCTGATGACGCCCGGGTCCGAAGCGCGCAGAAACACCCGCAGGTGCTCGTAGGCCTTCACCTTGGCCCCCATCTCGAGGTAGACAAGGGCGATGTTGAACTGGATCTCCTTGCGGGCCCAGTAGCGGTAGGCCTGCTTGAAGGTGACCACGGCGCGCTTGAACTGCTTTTGCCGGATGAACCGCTTGGCGAGCTTGACCAGCTTGCGCGCCTTGGCCTTGGCGGTCGGGCGCGGGGCGTCGGCCGCCCGCGGAGCGGCCTGGACCGGTGTGGCTCGCCCTCCGGCCAAGGTCGCGAACGCCAAACAAAAGGTGAGCCCGACGTTGCAGCGGCAGGCGCGGGTGCGCCGCGGCCACCGCGGTGGCGCCGAACGCCCCGGCGCCCTCGGTCCTTCGAGGTTGTTCTTTCGCGAGCCCTTAGAAGCTGTTTCGCTGCGCATGGTCACTCGGGTAGATCGAGATAGAGGCTCATGGGTCGACGCCGCATTGGCGGACGCCATCGATACCGCCGCCGGGGTGCCGCCCGGGCCTCGGGCTTCAGGGTCACCTTGGTGGACACGCTCTGGGTAGGCGTGAGCAATACGGTCTCCTTGCGATACCCTGGGGCCCGGATCTCGATGAGCTCCTCGCCGACGGAGCGTCTCACCAGCACCCGGAACTCCGACCCCTCGTAGTTCCTACCGCGAAAGACTACCACGGGCTCGGCCTCGTCGGGAAGCACCGTCACCTTCAGGGTCACCATCTGGGCCATGGGGTCATGGGGCGCTCGCCGACGCGGCACCTTCGCGTCGTCCCCGCGGGCGTCGGGGGGGGGACCTGCGGCCCCACGCCGCGGCGCGGTCCGGGCGCGCGGCGCAGCCCCCTCCGCCTCCGCCCGGAGGTCGGGGTTGG
>CAYFWA010001285.1:0-1630 GCA_964346625.1 uncultured Myxococcales bacterium | reverse complement strand
CCGGGCGCCTCGGCGCCCTGAACTGGACACCTTATTCGTGACCGGGGCCTTAGTCGAGTCTGGAGACTACGATTTCTCCACCTGGGTGAAGTCCAGCTCCACGGGCGTGGCCCGCCCGAAGATGGACACCAGCACCCGGATCTTCTGTTTTTCGGGCTTGACCTCTTCCACGATGCCGGAAAAGTTCGCGAAGGGCCCGTCGGCCACCCGCACCGTCTCTCCCTCCTCGAACAGCACGCGCGGCTTGGGCTTGGTGGCGCCGTCGGTCTCCTGCTGCTTGACCGAGGCGATCTCGCGCTCGGGCACCGGCGAGGGGTTGTTGCCGCCCAGAAAGCCCGTGATCTTCGGGGTCCCCTTCACCAGGTGCCAGGTCTCTCGGGTGAGCTTCATGCGCACGAACATGTAGCCCGGGAAATACTTGCGGTTGGTGGTCCGCTTGTGTCCCTTGCGCAGCTCCACCACACTCTCGGTGGGGATCAGGATCTCGGCGATGTACTCTCCGAGCCCCTGGGCGCGGGCGCGCTCCTCGAGGGCGGCCTTGGCCCGCGCCTCGTGCCCGGAGTACGTGTGGACCACGTACCAGCGATGCTCACCGGGATCTTCGGCTGGGATCTTGTGATCGTCCTGCGGCCCGCTCATGGAGTTCCTCTCGCTCACACACGCCTCATCCAAGGATGTAGGCCGTCACCCGCGACCAAACCGCATCGAAAATCTGCAGAAAAATCGCCGCGATGATTACGGTGATGATCACCACCACGGTCGCCTGGGAGGTCTCCTTGCGCGTGGGCCAGGTGACCTTGCGCAGCTCTGCCACCGTCTCGGTGGCCGACTGCTGGGTCTGCCGATGGCGCCACAGCAAATAGGTGACCACGGCGGCCAACGAGATGCCAACGCCGTTGACCCAACCTCGCGGCGGTTTCTCGAAGTAACCCCAGATCCAGTCGGTGGCCATCACCAGGACGTAGGCCAGGATCATGCCTCCCCCGATGAAAAGCAACTGGACGTATTTGCGGTCACCCATGGTTTTCGCTTCCGTTTCCATCCACCGCCCGCGATGTCCCAGACGATCGCCTGGGCCGACGCGGCATTGGGAGCAGGGCAGGAGGGATTCGAACCCCCAGCCTACGGATTTGGAATCCGCCGCTCTACCGTTAGAGCTACTGCCCTAAAACGGGACCGGCTCGGTGCGGCCCCGGACTCGCTGCACAGCGTAGCGGCCTCGCCGAGGCGTCTGCGGGTTGCCCGGCTCCCCATTGGAGCCGACCCCGCGGTGCGCCCCGGAGCCGCCTACTTCGTCTCCCGATGCGGGGTGTGGGTCCGACAGAACCGACAATACTTCTTGAACTCGAGCTTGTCGGGGGTCGAACGTTTGTTTTTTGTTGTCGTGTAGTTACGGTGTTTGCACTCACGACACTCCAGCGTAATGATGACTCGATTGCCCATGACGTCTTCGTCCGTTCGGGACACCCCGAACAGCAAACAAGCGCCGGATTATACAATGCACGGCGCGAGAATACCAGCGAAATCTACTCGATGATCTCGGTCACCACACCGGAGCCCACGGTGCGCCCGCCTTCACGGATGGCGAACCGCAACCCCGCCTCGGCCGCAATGGTGGTGATCAGCTCCA
>CAYFWA010001284.1:0-1633 GCA_964346625.1 uncultured Myxococcales bacterium | reverse complement strand
GACGGCCCCACCGGCCCCAACGTCTGTGGCGACGGCTGGAGGGACCCAATCCACGAAGAGTGCGACGACGGGCTCGACCCAGCGTCGACCGAGGATCGAGCGTGTACGTCGTCGTGCCTCGTGCTGGACCGGCTGGCGAGCAGCGACGCAGCCGCGCGCGAGCGGCGTCTCGGCGCCGGACGGCATCCGGTGGCGGCGGGTCCCAACGGGCACGCAGCCGTGATGGTGGAGCTGGTGGGAGAAGCTGGCGACGAGGCGCGGGTGGTGGTGCACACGTTTACGCCGGTCGGGGTGCGGGTGGGTTCGGCGTCGTGGCCCGACGTGCCCCTCGCCGCGGACCCGGTGGTGGCGGCGCTGCCAGGCGGAGGCTTTGCGGTGGCCTACGCGGACTACGGCGTCGACGGCGACGGGCTCGGCATCGCGCTCCGGCGCGTGTCCGGCGATGGCGCAAGCGTGGTGAGCGCCGGGCATGCGAACACGACCACGGACTTTTCCCAGCACTCGCCGGACATCCTGTGGAGCGGCACGCAGCTCACGGTGGCGTGGGAAGACGAGAGCACCATCCCGCGCCGGGGCTGCACCCGCCGGTTCGATGCGCAGCTGGCGCCTGTCGGTCCGCAGGTGTGCACGGCGTTGGGCCCGTCGGTGAGCCGGATGTCGCTCGGCTCGCTGCAGGCAGAGGCGGTGCTTTCGTGGCGGCAGGACGAGCCCGCCGCGACCAGCTACGCGATCCAGATGCCGGGCGGCACGTGGATCTCCGATCCGCTCGATCCGCCGTGGTTCGATGAGACGATGGCGCTTGCGCCGCTGGATGCGTCGACGATGCTGGCGGTGTACACCGACGGTCTCGGGCAGCAGTGGGCGGCGCTGATCGACGAGCAGGGACAGGAGCTCGCCGAGCCGGTGGTGCTTGGAGCGTCACGGTACCGGCCGTCGCTCGCGGCGACCGAAGCCGGCGTCTACCTTGCCTGGCGGAGGCCCGCGGTGCCGGACAGCGGCGGCGCGTGGGATCCGGTGCTCGACGAGCTGTGGCTCCAGCGTCTGTCGTGGGACGGGGTAACGCTCGACGCGAGCGCGGAGCCGATCCCGCTTCCGCGGCTTCCTTCGCACCAACATGGTGACCAGGCCATGCCTGCGCTGGCAGCCGCGCCGTACTGGCCGTCAGGGGCGGTGCTTGCCGCGTGGGACGACCTGACTTCCGAAAACTACGGTGGCGAGCCGGACCACGGCGACGTCGCCCTCGAGCTGATTCCGACCCCCATCCTCCGCACCCCCCTGGCATACTGATGCGCACTTGCATGAACGACTCCTGGGCGACACGGACGAACCCCATCGGGGGGGGCGGATGGCTGCTCGCCACGCTTGCGCTCGCCGTGTGGATCTTGCTGGTTCCGCAACCCGGCCACGCGGCGCCGAAGGAGCAGCAAGCTCCGGAGCTCACGGCCGAGGAGGTGCCGGAGGTTCCGGCAGAGCTTTCGGCAGAGCCGGCCGCAGAGCCGGCCGAGCCGAAGCTCGCCAACGAGGTCGAGCTGAAAGCCGACAAGCCGGACCTGAAGATGAAGGGAAAGCCCAAGGTCCAGCCCCCCACCACGAGCACGAAGTCGCTTCCGACCGGCGAAAACAAGACGGGCGT
>CAYFWA010001283.1:0-1634 GCA_964346625.1 uncultured Myxococcales bacterium | reverse complement strand
GAGTGGTTGGGGGAGGTTCCGGCGCATTGGGTTGTAAAAAGCCTGAAGTGGGCCACCGCCGCCGCCGCCGCGACCGCGACCGCCGCCGCCGGAATCGCGGCGGCCGAAGTCGCCCTTGCGGCCGCCCTGCATCACCATGAAGCGATCCCGGGAGCGGGAGCCGCCCTGCCAGAAGCGCCAGGAGCGGGTGACGAACAGAGCGCCGATGCCGGCGCCGAGGCCGTCGGCCAGGAAGGGGAGCCAAGACAAGTTGTCGGCGGCGTCGAGGGCGAGGGCGATGATGAGGGCGGCGCCGAGGCCGTAGGCCAGGTGGCGGCCGCGCACGGGCAGGGGGCGCACGATGAGCACCTGGCGGTTCCAGTAGTTGATGCAAAGAGCGGTGATCACTGCCCACACGCCCGGGGCGGGGCCGCCCAGGGCTTCGTTTGGGCGGGAGGCGAAGGCGAGGCTGTAGAGCGCCGTGACGGCGTGGGCCACGAGCGCGGCGGTGAAAAACAGGATGAGGAAGCGCTTGGTGCCCAGCCAGCTCTCCAGGGGGGAGCCGAGGAAAAACAGGCCGATGGCCGAGAGCACGAAGGGGGCGATGCGCACCTGGGCCAACGTGCCGTACCAAAGCGGGGAGGTGACCAGCCGCCACAGCTCGAAGCCCTTGAAGGCCTTGGAAGGCACCAGGCCCAGGGTGTCGGGGTACAGGCGGCTTCCCCAGAACACGAACAGCACCATGGTGGTCACCATCCCGATGAGCAGATACTTCACGGCCGGGGTGGGGGAGCCGCCGGGTCTGAGGTAGCTGGCTGGGCTCATGGTGCTGGTGTCGTCGGACTGTCCGCGTTGCCTAGGGTCGTGTCGCCTGGGCCGTGCCTCTTGGGCCGTTTCGCTTAAGGCCGAAAGGCTTTGGCTGAAAGGCTTTTGGTCGAAAGGCTCTGGCCGAAAGGCTCTGGTCGAAACGCCTTGGCCGAGTCGCTCGAATCGAAGCCTGTGCCGCCGCTGGTCGCGGTCCTGCGGGTGGTGCAGGGTGACCGAAGTCGGCGTTTGAGTAACGTGCGGAATTATAGAAGTGAATCGAGCGGTTGCAAGCGGCGATCGAGGCCGGGGATCGATCCAGGGACAAATCCAGGGACAAATCCGGGGAGTTGGAACTGGGGGCCGAGTGAGGACGAGCGCCGGGCGCGTTGACACGGGGGGGCGCGAGTCTCTAGAGTATGAGCTACATGGCCCAGGAGCGGCGAATGTCCGACATCGATCGATCGCGGCGGTCCTTTTTCGTGCGCTGCCTCAGCGGGGCGGCGGGGGGGTGGGTGGCCCTGACCGGGACCTCGGCGGTGGCCTCGCTCATCGCGGCGTGCACCAGGAAGGGCTCGTCGGCCAGCGGCGGCGGTGGCGGCGGGGACCCGGAGCGGCCGCCGCCGGTGGACAAGTACGGCGGGCCGCCCATGCGGCGGGAGCCGGCGCGGGTCAAGTACGGCGGGCCCGAGCAGCTCGGGCCCATGGGGCGGGAGCCGGCACTGGCCAAGTACGGCGGGCCCCCGACGCCCCCGCCCGGACCGCGGGACGGAATGAGCGGGATGGGAGCCGCGGACGGGATGGGAGCCGCGGACGGGATGGGAGCCGCGGACGGGATGGGAGCCGCGGAC
>CAYFWA010001282.1:0-1636 GCA_964346625.1 uncultured Myxococcales bacterium | reverse complement strand
GACAGAAATCGCCGGAGCAACGCAGCCAGGCGCGATTTAAGCCGTTCGCAGCAGATAAAAGGGCGAAACTCGAGTCGGAGGGGCAGCCACTATTGCGTCCGCCACCTCGACGCTCAGGAGGATTGCTGGCGGGCGACGCTCAGGTGCTCCACCAGCACGATGGCCGCGTCCAGGAAGATGCCGGCGCGGTCCATGAGGCCCCAGCCCTCCTTCATGGAGACCCCCATGGCGTCGAACAGCCGGGTGCCATCGAAATACAGCGGGAAGATGACCTGGCCGTCCACCTGCACCAGAAAGACCAGCGGGAACTGCAGAAGCTGCGCCCGGGCCGTGGGCCCGAGCACCGCCTGGGCCCAGGCGGGGTCGTCGCAGCGCACGCTGAAGCGCTGGTCGAAGGCCGGATCCCCGATGGGCACCTCGTTGCGGGGGACCACCTCGCCTTCGAACTTCTTCCAGGCCTTATCATCGCGCTGCACGATGGCCAGCGGCGGGCCATCGAAGCCCAGCGTCACCCAGAACTCCGATCCGGCGGTGACGCTGCCCACCTGGGTGCCCACGCGGTTGAGCAGCCGGGCCGTGCTTCCCCAGTGATAACCACACTCGAGATCGCGGTAGCGCCCCGCGAAGGTGCTGCCCCCCTTGGGCGTGTCGGGGACCGGCTGCAGCCCCACCCGCGCGAGCTTGCCGGCGCCCTGGTCGCTCACCCGGCCCATGCTCCGCCGCACGAAGTACAGGGCCACCGCGCCGCCCACCACCGGGATCACCCACTGCAGTATCTCTCGGATCTCCATCTGCGCGCGTCTCCTGGCTGCTCTTTCCCGGTCGCTCGGGCGCCCGGGACCCGACGGTTCCGACAGAGCATCGCAAATCGCCACCAAAGGCGCAACCGCGGTCGCGGAACCTCGCCGCTCGAGGTACTCAGGAGATGATCGGGTGACTCAGTCGATTCGGGTGACTCAGTCGATTCGGGTGACTCAGTCGATTCGGGTGACTCAGTCGATTCGGGTGACTCAGTCGATGTAGCGGGAGCTGCCGCGGGACTGCACCTCCAGGTAGGCCTTGCGCAGCCGCCGATCCCACCAGGTGACGCGCAGGCCGCGCCCCCGCCCCTGGCCGGAGAGCTCCACCCGGGCCCGCACCCCCCCGCCGCGCAAAGGGACCCGGAACCGCTTGGCCGATCGCAACACGTCGTCGACATCGCGGCCGGCGGGCAACCCGAGGCCGCCGCGCCGCAGCAGGGTGCGCAGATAGGCTGGCCCGTCGCGAGGCTCGTAGGCGGTGCGCACCAGGTGTCCGTTGAGAAACACCAGGCGCAGCGAGCCGTCGTGACCCAGGTGACGCACGTGGCCCACCTGCGCCCGGAGCTGACGAAAGGAGAAGCTGCGATACAGACACCCCCGACTCGTACCCTGGTCCACCTGGCGGGTGGTCCAGACGTTCACCCCCAGCCGCCGCTTCACCTTCGCCGGGCTCGCGTAGCTCTCGAGGCCGTCGAAAAGCCGCGCCCGCTCATGGGGCACCTCGAGCCAGCGCTCCACGTCGGACTTGCAGCCCGCCCCCAGTACCCCCAGCACCCCTATCAGCACCCGCAGCACCCCAAGCACCCGCAGCACCCCAAGCACCCGCAGCACCCCAA
>CAYFWA010001281.1:0-1640 GCA_964346625.1 uncultured Myxococcales bacterium | reverse complement strand
GCAGCGGGGGGCTGGACAAAACGAGGCTCAATGGATTCAATTTATCCGAAACTAACCTGGCTCTAATGATATCTTAACGCAACCAAAATATTTCGATAGGGGTGCTGGCGCAACCGCTGCTGGCGCGGCGCTTGCCGTTGTCCAAAGTTCGGCGCGTCAAGGCCCCCCCAGAGGCCTCGTTGACGCGACGCTGCTGTGGGCAACATGCAAGCGCCGCGACAGCGCCTCGGACCTATGCGCAATGGATAGAAGCCGAAGGGGTGAGAGAGCGCGCGCGGGTTGGGAAAGCGGAGGGGCTGGGCGTTCGTGCTAGATGAGGCTAGATGAGGATCGGCTCGCTCTGCTCGACGGCGTCGGTGCCGTAGGCGTGGTCGGGCTCCTCGCCGCGCATCACCCGCAGGGCGCCCTCGGCCAGGGCGCTCAGCTCGTCCTCCCCCGGGAACACGTGCACCGGGGCGATCCAGCCCACGCGATCCTCGACGCCTTCGACCACGAAGGGCTCGTGAGCCATGCCCCCGGTGAGCAGGATGGCGTCGAGCTGACCGACGAGCACGGAGGCCATCTCGGCCACGGCCTTGCCGATCTGGTAGATCATGGCGTCGAGGGTCACGGCGGCGGTGGCGTCGCCTTTGCGTCGCAGCTCCATGGCCTGGCGCAGATCGCGGGTGCCGAGATACGAAAAGAGCCCGCCTTGGCCGAGCAGCTCGCGGCGCACCTCGTCGCGCCGGGCCCCGGATCGGAAGCAGCGGTCCACCAGCGCCCCGTTGGGCAGGTTGCCGGGCCGGTCGGGCGACAGGGGGCCCTCGTCGCGCGGGTTGGTGACGTCCACCATGCGGCCCTCGCGGTGGGCCGACACCGAGATTCCGGTGCCGAGGTGGGCCACCACCAGGCGCAGTGTGTCGTAGGGGCGGCCCTCGGCCGCGGCGAAGCGGCGCGCCACGGCCTTGGTGTTCAGGGCGTGAGACAGGCTCTCGCGCTCGATGCCCGCGAGGCCGCTCACCCGGGCCACCGGCGCGAGCTCGTCCACGCACACCGGGTCCACGATGTAGGCCGGGATGCCCTCGGGCTCGGCGAGGGCGTGGGCGATGAGGGCCCCGAGGTTGGAGGCGTGCTCGCCGCGCTCGGCGGCGCGCAGCTCCGCGCGCATGGCCTCGTCCACCCGGTAGGTGCCGCTGGCCAGCGGCCGCAGCAGCCCCCCGCGGGCCACCACCGCCGCCAGCTCCCCCGCCGCGACGTGGGCCTCGCGCAGAAAGTCGCGCACCGCGTCGGTGCGCAGCCCCGCCTGGTCCGCCACGCGCGCGAAGGGCGCGAGCTCGGCGTCGTCGTGTCGCAGGGTCCGCGACTCGCGCAGCTCGAGCGCGCCCCCCATCTCGGATTCGGCCTCGAACAGGGCGAGCTTGGTGGAGGTGGCGCCGGGATTCACGGCGAGGACGAGCAGCGGCTGGGTCATGGGGCTCCTGGGATGTCCTGGTAGCTTTCGCGGTTCTCCCGCGATTTCTCTTCTGATTTCTGCCCGGTCCGGTCTGTCGGGTCAAGCAGGGGGGAACCGGGGTGGGGGACTCGATAGACTCGAGACAGAGACAGAGCCAGGGACGGACACGGGGCCAGGGACGGACACGGGGCCAGGGACGGACACGGGG
>CAYFWA010001280.1:0-1642 GCA_964346625.1 uncultured Myxococcales bacterium | reverse complement strand
TGCACGATCTCGATCTCGGCGCGCTCGACATCCTGTTCATCGAGAATGTCGGCAATCTCGTCTGCCCGGCGCGAGGATCACAGGGAGAGACTACGATGAGCTCATCCAATCGCACGAAACACCGGCGCTTCCGCCTCGCCGGGCGGCCCTCCCGCCTCGCCGGGCGGCCCTCCCGCCCCTTCGGGCCACGGGCACACCCGTCGCCGAGGCCTCCCCGTCGCCTCCCCGGGGGCCCGGGCCCGTGGGTCCAGGGGGTCCAGGGGGCCCTGCTCGCGGCCTGCTGCCTCCTGGCCTCCCCGGCGTGGGCCGGAGGCGGGCCCCGGCTGACGGTGGAGGGCCGCGGCGTGCTCACCACCAAGGTCACCCAGCGGGGACACAGCGGCCAGGATGTGGACTGGCACTACGTGGACGCGGCGGACACCCACCTGACCCTGCGGCTGGATCAGGCGCTTTTCAGCGACGCCATCGGGGGCATCGCCCTCGGGGGGCGGATCACCGACGGCGACAGCCCGGTGGGGCCGGTGTATCTGTACCAGGCCGCGCTGGATGTCAGCTCGGAGCACGTCGCCTTCGTCCTCGGCCGGACCCGGCGGCCCATGCTGGGGGTGTCGTTCCCCACCCTGCGCGACGAGGACCTGCTCACCTTCTTGTACCCGCTCAACCCCTACTCCGTGGGCCGGATCGAGGAGGACGTCCTGTTCAGCGAGATCATCGCCGTGACCTATTGGTACCGCTTTCGGTGGCACGCGCAGGTCTACGGGGAGGCGCTGCGGGCCACCCTCGACTCGGGGGATCCCGCCGAGCGGGACCGCTTCGAGCCCAACGCCGGCGGCATCCGCCTGTATTACGACGAGCTCCCGTCCCTGGCCAAGGTGAAGCGGCTCAAGCACGTGGGCCTGTCGCTTCATATGCAGCGCGCCGATGGGCGCCTGCCCGACGTGGATCGGCCCGTGCTCTGGCAGCTGCAGGGGACCACCTCGGTGGGGCTGTTCCCCGACCCCATTCACCTGCTGGATTTCCGGCTCACGGTGCTGTATCAGCACGGGCTGCGGGATCGGGAGTGGACCGAGCGGCATCACTCCTGGTGGGGGCAATACATCGGCGGCGCCGCGGCGCTGCGCTACCTCTGGGCCCCCGCCCAGATGGATCGCCTCCAGGCCAGCGTCACCTTCGGATACCGCCGCTACCTCGATCGCGACGCCTGGGAGCTGCGGGTGATGCCCACCTTCCCTCCGAATACGCGGTGGCGGAGTTTTTCCAGGACGGCAAGGTCACCGCGAACGGGACCTCGTTCGACCTCCACAATGAGTCTCTGCTGGCCGTATTGACCGATTACAAGGAAACCGTCTCCGCGATCGAGAAACGGTTCGGGATTGGTACGGAGTCGCACGGTCCCCATGGTACTGCTTTAGTGGGGGAGCCATTTACCATCGGGATCGAGTGGACAACACCCAACCTGGAATACACCGTTGGGAGGATCTTCAGCAGCGTGGAGCCGTTCAGGCTGTGGGGCATCCCGCAGAAGGTGCGCCCAGATCACTACAGGGCCCGGGCAGTCGATCTCCATGTTGGTGAGACGCTCACGTTCGATATCACCCCGAAGCATGTCGTCATTCAGCTACCGCGCAGGGCATGCGGGAAC
>CAYFWA010001279.1:0-1645 GCA_964346625.1 uncultured Myxococcales bacterium | reverse complement strand
AGGCGATGCTGAAGGCGATGCTGAAGGCGATGCTGAAGGCGATGCTGAAGGCGATCGAGGTGCTCGCGGAGGGGGCTGGATTAGAGGAGCGAGGAGCAGCGAGGGGCAGCGAGGAGCAGCGAGGAGCAGCGAGGGGCAGCGAGGAGCAGCGAGGGGCAGCGAGGAGCAGCGAGGGGCAGCGAGGAGCAGCGAGGGGCAGCGGGATCGAGTCAGAAAAACTCGCAATACCCCGACGGGAGGGTCTGGGGATAGCCGGAGACGCCCTCGCCCCGACAAAGCCGGCGGTCGAAGAACTCATAGATGGGATTCAGCTCGGGGCGCAGCGCGTCCGCGCTGGGGTAGCCGATCACGATGGGGTCGTAGGCCGGGCTGTCCTCCCAGTAGATCCAGAGCTGGCTGTAGCACTCTCCCTCCGGGCCGGTGTCGTGCGGCAGGTCGCGCAGGTCGATGTCCATCAGCGTGCCGAAGAGCTGGTTCGCCTGGGCCAGGCCGAAGGACTCGATGTAGTCCGGGGGCTCTTCGGGCGCCGGCGTGGAGGCGTACAGCCAGGTGCGCATCTCGCCGAAGCCGTCCATCTCCAGCAGGGGACCGTGCCCGGCCGCCCCCGCGGTCATGTGGAACCGCAGCTTTGCCGCTGGATACTCCACCTCCAGCAGGGCGTGGGGGCAGTCGGCCCGCGCCGCCTCGCAGTCGGCCAGCCGGGCGTAGCGCCGATCGCAGTCGGCGCCGGCGCAGGCGCAGCACACCGGCTCGAAGGCGCAGCGATCCCCGGTCCAGCGCCAGGGCAGGGCGTCGGCGCACCACCCGCAATGATCGCAGTCCACCGTGGGATCCTCGTAGGCCTCCTGCGGCTCGCAGCCCAAGGGCACGTCCCCGTCGGGCCCGGGCGTCATGCCATCGGGCCCGGGCTCGCCGCCGTCGCCGTCGTCGCCGGCGTCGCCATGGGTCGACCCGTCGAGGTCGCTAGGCCCCCCCAGGGTCCTTTCCCCGCAGCCGCCCACCGCCACCACCGCCACCCCGGCCCCGACCGCGATCCCCAACGCGCCAATGGTCAGCGCGAGGTAGGCCAGCCCTGGAACCAGCGCGCGCAACCCCTCTCCCGCGCTCGGCCGGGGCCCGCGGACCCATGAAGCCGCTACTTGGGCGTCTTCGTTTCGGTCATCTCGATTCTGCTGCTTTGTAAGGCAAAGTCGCATGGAGAACCTTCGATCTGCTGAGCTCGCAGGATACCGCATCAGCCAAGCCCGATCCGTGCAAGAGCCATCTGCCGAGGGTCGGGCAGCCAGCATGTGTTTGCAAGTCACACGCCAGCGCGGCGCTGCCCCGCACCGCTCGCCTCGTGACCCGGTCGGGGCGGCCTCCAAGGCACCCTGCACAACACCTCCCGCCGTGGCACGACATTTGCTGCCCCCGGATCCCCGTGAGCCAACCGATGGAAACCGCGGCCCCGATTCGGCAGATCCGCCGGATTTCCGTGAGCGCCGCCCCCCGGGGTCTCGAATTTCCGAGGGCCCGGTACCCGGCGGCTCCCCCACCGCGGTGACCTGGCGAGGACGACCATGCGCTCGAACCACCCGATGATCCCACAATCGTACACGTTCAGGGGGGATGTCCCATCCCCCCTCGCCCCGAAAAAGCGCGGTTT
>CAYFWA010001278.1:0-1654 GCA_964346625.1 uncultured Myxococcales bacterium | reverse complement strand
AGAAACAATGCTTTCCATGAAATCGCAATCCACCGTACCAGCAACCTCCGCCGCCCACGCCCGGCCCGAAGTGGTTTTCAAGGCTTTGGGGCATCCGGCGCGGGTGGGGATCGTCCGTCGGCTTTCCGAGGGTGAGCGTTGCGTCTGTGATCTGGTGGAGGCGGTGGGGCTGGGCTGGTCCACGGTCTCGCGCCACCTCTCGGTCCTGCGGGCCGCCGGCATCGTGGCCGACGAGAAGCGGGGCCTCCAGGTCTTCTATCGGCTGACGCTTCCCTGCGTCGGTCGCTTCATCGCCTGCCTGGACGAGCCGGAAGCGATGCCGGAATGGCTGCGCGAGGGCTGCGCCTGTTGCTGAGTTTTTCCGCCCACTAATTTCGCAAAATTGTAAGATGAATAAGAAGCACGAATTCAAGATCGCCGCTGCCTTTCTGGCCATCTTCGGCTTGGTTTACTTCCTGCCGGTCGGCTGGCCGCGTTTTGACCACGCGCTGCAAGAGGCGATGGAACTGACCCGCTGGTATGCGCGGGAGCACGTGATTCTGTGTCTGCTCCCGGCCTTCTGGATCGCGGGCGGGATCGCGGCTTTTGTCTCGCAGGCGGCGGTCATGCGCTACCTCGGTCCGAAGGCACCGAAACCCATGGCCTACGGCGTGGGGTCCGTCTCGGGAACGATCCTGGCGGTCTGTTCCTGCACCGTCCTGCCGCTCTTCGCGGGGATTTATCGGATGGGTGCGGGGCTGGGACCGGCCACGGCCTTCCTCTATTCGGGTCCGGCCATCAACGCGCTGGCGATCATCCTCACCGCCAATGTGCTGGGAGCCAAGATCGGGCTGGCCCGCGCGGTCGGGGCGATCCTCTTCGCCGTGGTCATCGGGCTGCTCATGGCCTGGTTCTTTCGGCGGGAGGAGAAAGACAAGAGCAACAAGGCCGCCGAAATGCCGGTACCGGAAGCGGTGCGCCCGCTCTGGCAGACGGCCGCGTTTTTCGCGGCGATGGTCGGCATCCTGGTCTTCGCCAATTGGGGCGTGGCCGCGGGCGGAACCGGGTTTTTCGCCACCGTGCATGCCCTCAAGTGGTGGTTGACCGGCCTGCTGACGCTCGGGCTCGGACTCATGCTCTGGCGCTGGTTCAAGATCGAAGGCTGGAAGCTGGCGGTCGTGGGTGCTTTGGTCGCCCTGGTCACCTGGCTGACCTGGGGCCATCCCAACTGGCCGGTCTTCGTCGGGGTGCTGGGTCTGGTCTGGCTGACCGCCGGGCGCGACGACGAGGCGGGCGAGTGGTTCGACCAAACCTGGACCTACACGAAAATGATCATGCCGCTGCTGCTGGGTGGCGTGCTGGTGGCGGGGCTCCTGCTCGGGCGACCGGGCAACGAGGGCCTGATCCCCACCGAGTGGGTCAGCCAGTCGGTGGGTGGCAACTCCCTCGTCGCCAATCTCTTCGCCTCGGTGGCGGGAGCCTTCATGTATTTCGCAACCCTGACCGAGGTCCCCATCCTGCAGGGGCTCCTCGGCAGCGGCATGGGCGACGGCCCGGCTCTCGCCCTGCTGTTGGCCGGCCCCGCCCTCAGCCTGCCCAACATGCTCGTCATCAATACCGTCATCGGCCCGAAGAAAACCATCACTTACGTCGGCCTGGTCGTCGTTATGGCCAC
>CAYFWA010001277.1:0-1656 GCA_964346625.1 uncultured Myxococcales bacterium | reverse complement strand
AGCTGCAAGATCGGGAGATCTGGGGACCCATCACCGCAGCCCCGCTGGGACCGACCAGGGCCGCGCCCGACAGGGCCGCCCCCGACAGGGCCGCCCCCGACAGGCGCCCCAGGCGGGTGACCCCGCGCCGGCGCATCCGGCGCCCGGGCATGCGCCGCCGCTACGTGCCGCGGCGCCGCCGGCCCATGCGCCGCGGGATGGGCATGGGCTGGGACAACCCCTTTGGCTAGGCCGGACGGATGGGTATCGAGCAAGAATTTCGAGCCGTCGCACGACAGCGAGAGGAATCATGAGGAAACTCGGATTGGCAGTATCAGTTCTGCTGCTCACGGCCTTCTCGGCCAGCAGCGCCCACGCGCGCGCCAGCGCCAAGGATCGCGCCCGGCGACACTTCGCCAAGGGGTTCGCCTACTACCAGAACGGCGACTACCTCAAAGCGGTCAAGGAGCTCAAGACCGCCTACGCCCTCCGCCCGGTGCCCGTGGTGCTGTTCTACATCGGCAAGACCTTCCAGTCGGCAGGGCTCGTGGAGGAGGCCGCGCGCGCCCTGTGGCAGTTTCTGGACGAGGCCACGCTCAACAACCCCAAGCGGGAGCAGGCCAAGGCGGCCCTCAAGGAGATGGGCAAGCCCATGCGAGCCCCGGCCACCGGCATCGGACCGGGCCCCGGGCCCGGACCTGGACCCGATGTAAAGCCCCGGGAGCGGCCGCGGGAGACCCCCCGGCCGCGCCGGCGGCCCAAGCCCCGGGTCAAGCCGGGCCAGATCATCCACGAGCCCATGGAAGACGCCCGGCCGGGCCACCCCCTCAGCCTCGAGGCCGAGCTGCCCGAGGACTTCGGCGATTGGGCGCGGCTGTATCTGTACTACCGGCCCAAGGGCTTCGAGAAGTTCTTCAAAAAGCCCATGAAGCCGGATCGGCGCGACGTGTATCACGGCTGCATCCCCAAACGGCACCTCAAGGGCACCTCCATCCAGTACTACATCGAGGCCGTGGGCCGCACGGGCAAGCGCAAGGCCGGCTCCGGCACGGCGTCGCTGCCCAACATCATCGCGCTTTCGCCCGAGGCCCCGCTGCAGCCCGGCGGGCGGCTCAAGGGCTGCCCCGACGAGGCGGATCGCCGCCCCGGCCCGGGGGCGGGTCCAGGTGAAGGCCCTGGCGCGGGCGTGACCCCGCCGCCGGGCGGCGGCGCGCCCGGCACGGACCGGCTCAGCAAGCGCCGGCTGATGCTCTACGGCTTCATCGCCACCGGCGCGGTAACGGTGGCCTCCTTCGTGACGGGCGCGGTGCTGTCGGTGCAGGCGCGCAGCAAGGCCCAGGAGATGGCCAACGCCGGCGTCAACGGCCCGGTGCTGGTGTTCGACGGTGAGGTGGAAAACATCGAGAAGCAGGGCAAGGCCTTGGATACCGGGGCGATCTTCTGCTACGTGCTCGGCGGAGTGGCCCTGGCCGGCGCGGCCTACCTGGGCTACGAGTACTTCTTCGGCATGGCCCCGGCGGACAGCGAGGAGAAGCCCGACGCCCCCGACACCAAGGTGAGCCGCTGGCGCATCACGCCGACCATCGGCCCACAGACGTGGGGCCTATCGGGCCAGTTCCAGTTCTAAGGGAGCGGGTCAAAATAAGGTCTGCAAGTCAGGGCGTCGAGGCGCCCGGC
>CAYFWA010001276.1:0-1659 GCA_964346625.1 uncultured Myxococcales bacterium | reverse complement strand
TGGTTCGAGCCCCGCACCGACGTGTCCGCCCAGCCCGGCCCCGCGTCGGGCTGGCTGGCGGACCGCGATCAGGCCCCCCGCTATGGGTTTTCCCACGCGCCGGGGCGCCTGCCTCCGCCCTATCTGTACGGCGTGCGCGTGGTGGCGGACCGCTTCGATCCCCGGCGCCAGCGCTGGGAGGCCGCGGCGCAGCGCGCGCAGTGGCTGCAGGGCGAGCCGCCCGAGGCGCCCAAGGCGTCTACGGTGGCCCTGAAGGGGCGCGGCCCAGCCGGCCAGCTTCAGCTCCCGCTGCCCATGTACGCCCAGCTCGAGTCCTTGGATCCGGGCCCGCGCCTGCTCGACGCCTCTGGCGGCCGGCTGCTGGTGAGCCAGCCCCGCCCGGCCGAGCTGGGCTATCGCGTCACGCTGGGCGGAGCCCCGCGCTTCGACGACGCCGCGCCCCCGGCCGGGGCTTCGGAGGTGGCCCCGAGCCTGCTCGCCCCGACGGCGCCCGAGCAGGAGCTGCCCGCCGAGGCCTTGGACCTGGTGAGCTGGCTGCAGGCCGAGCGACGCCCCGCCCTGGAGGCGGCGGTGGAGATCCGCTCCTTCGTGCAGCGCTTTTATCGCTACGATCCGAGCTACCTGGAAGATCCGGAGCTGGCCCGCTGGCTGCGCCGGGTGAGCCGGGGTCGCGCCAACGCCCACCTCGCCGCGCTGCACGCGGGCCGCGACGCGCGCCACCTCGGCGCCGGGGTCTGCTACGAGCTCAACGTGCTGGTCTGCGAGCTTTTGCGCCGCACCGGGATCCCGGCGGCCGTGGCCACGGGGTGGACCTTCGATCGGGGCCAGGCCGCCGAGCCGGACCACCTGTGGGCCCTGGCGCTGCTGCCCTCGGATCTCGGGCCGCGCTGGCTGCCCGTGGACGCCTCCACCACCCGCGAGGGTCGCCCCCTGCACGCCGGGGACCGCCCGGCCGGTCCGTGGCGTCCGCGCGGGGCCGGGCGCCGCCAGCGGGTGCCCCCCACTCCAGCCTGGGCTCAGACCCAGCGACGCCGGGGGCGGCCGCCGGCGCTGCCGCTGGGCGACCTGGTGCGGGTGGCCCGTCACGTGGAGGAGCTCACCGCAGTGGCCGCGAGCTCCGAGGCCGAGCTGCGTGAGCAGTGTCACCGGCTGCTGGCCGAGCCCGAGCAGGCCCGCGCGCTGCTGCGCCTGCTCCGCTCACCTGAGGCCGAGTCAGAGGGATCAGAGTGAGCGGCCGGGCCGCGGCGCGGGTGACGCACACCTTGCTTTTCATCTGTGCACATCCCGCATCGTTGTCGATAAGCAACTGAAATAAAAACGACAACTACTCCACAGGCGCTGTGGACAACCTGTGGATAGCCCGTGGATAGCCCGTGGGAAAGTCTTGGGCAGCCCGTGAATAGCCCGTGGGAAAGCCATGGGTAAGCGGTGAGCAGGCCTGGAAAAATGCTCGCGGAAACCTGGACAGATCTGGCGGCTCCCATCGTCGATATCCCTGAACGCTCTCCCAGAGAACCGCCGCGCACCGGCAGGAGAAAAAAGGGCGATATCCGGATCTCTCACCACGATAACGACCCGTTTTCTCGCGAAAAACGGGGTTACGCGCCGAATCTAGCGTGATCCGGATTGTTCGAAAACGAACGTTTTGCTGTACACGCC
>CAYFWA010001275.1:0-1666 GCA_964346625.1 uncultured Myxococcales bacterium | reverse complement strand
GCCGACCCCGCCGACCCCGCCGACCCCGCCGACCCCGCCGACCCGGAGGGGCCCACCCGGCGCCTGGGACCGGAGACGCCACCGCCCCGGCTGGACGTCCCGCCCGAGCCGGGCGCGTCGGTGACGGCGCCCAAGGCCATGACCCTGGCCGAGGCCATCCAATTCGCTCGTCGGCACAACCTGCAGCTTCGCGCCTCCCGGGTGGACGAGGAGTCGGCCAAGGTGGGACGCAAGCTGGGCTGGGCGCTGCTCGGGCCGCACTTCAGCTTCGGGGTGGACTTCACCTTCATCGGCGGGGACTCCACCTTCGACGGGGCCTCCATGGGCGACACCAGCAGCGGCTTCGACATCAACCAGGTGGCCGAGCTGTGCCAGAGCGCCCAGGACTCGGCCGCCTGTCTGCAGTGGATGCAGGAAAACGGCGAGTACGCCGGGCTGCTGCTGGGCTCGGCGTTTTCGAGCTTTGGGGCCATCGGCGACATCTTCAACGCCGATACGGTGAAGTTTTCCCTCGGGGCGGCCTGGCAGATTTTGAACTGGAGCAACCTGGTGAACGTCAAGCGGCTCGAGATCAGCCAGAAGCTCAGCCGGGCCGCGACCCGCAACACGAGCCACGACGTGGTGACCAACGTCACGGTGGCCTACTACCAGGTGCTGGCCGCCGAGGAGTCGGTGCGCATCCTCAAGACCCTCTCCAAAGCCACCAAGGAGCACCTCCGTCAGGCCCGGGCGTTGATGTCCGCGGGCATGGGCACCAAGGTGGACGTGCTGCGCTGGCAGGCCCAGGTGGCCAACGACGAGCTACAGCTTCTTCAGGCTCGTCAGGGCGTGCGCTCGGCCAAGCTCGGGCTCAACAACCTGCTGGGGCGAAAGCTCGCGGCGCCTCTGCGCCTGGTGCGACCGGCCGCGCTGGACGACGAGAACCTGACCCCGCCGAAGCGGGTGGAGGCGCCCCAGCGGGACCACCCCCGGCTCCGGTTGAGCCGGCTGAACGTGAGGATGAAGAAAGTGGACCATCAGGGGGCCAAGGTAGCCTTTTTGCCCACGGTGACCCTGAGCGGGGGCTACAACTGGCAGCGCTTTTTGCCCCACGAGAAGGTGGCCGAGAACACGCGTTGGCTGGGGAGCTGGTCGGTAATGCTGTCGCTGAAGGTGCCGCTGTTCGACTCCATGAGCAAGGTCTACTCCATGCAGATGAAGGAGTTGGCCGTATCCAAGGCGCGGCTCGAGCGGCGCAACCTGCAGCGGTTTCTGCGCCAGCAGGTCCGCACCGCGGACCTGGAGGTCAAAAGCGCCTACGAGAAGATCCGGGTGGCCCGCAAGCAGGTGCGCCTGGCCCAGGAGGCGCACGACAGCGCCGAGAACCTCTACCGCGCGGGCAACGCCAAGACCACGGACGTGCTCGACGCCCAAAAGGGGCTGATCCAGGCCAAGTTCAACCTGCTCAACTCGCGCTTCGGCTATCTCATGGCGTTGGCCCAGCGGGCGCGCGCCGCCGGGAGCCTCAAGTAACATGAACCCCGGAGGTCTCATGCCCCGAGCCCTACCCCCCCACGGTGGACGAGATTCCCCCCGAGCGCGGCGATGGGTTGCCCCCGCCCGCCACCGCCGGCCCGGGTGGACGGCGTGGTGCGGCAAGGCCTGGAGGGGGTTGGGAGGGGGGCTG
>CAYFWA010001274.1:187-1668 GCA_964346625.1 uncultured Myxococcales bacterium | reverse complement strand
TCTCGGCCCTGCGAAGTGGCCCGCTGCCGAAGTCTTTGAACCCCCCGTCCCGCCAGTGGTAAAAGAGGGGTCTTGAAATCCGAGCCCACCCCGGAGCCGCACGCCCCGGGACCCCGAGGAGGCCCACGATGTTCGATTTGATCCTGTCAGAAAGCGAGGAGGCGGTTCGCCAGGAGGCGCGCGCCTTTGCCAAGACCATCCCCGCGGACCTGCTGCGCCGCATGGACCGCGACGAGGTGGAGTACCCCACCGAGTTCGTGCAGCAGGCCGGAAAGGCGAACCTGCTGGGCGTGCACTTTTCGAAGCAGTACGGCGGCCGGGGGCTGTCGTGGGTGCACGAGGCCATGGCCGTGGCCGAGGTGGGGGTGCTGGGCTCGGCGCTGGGCTGCGCGTTTTCCATGCCCACCATCGTGGGCGAGGCGATCCACACCTTCGGCACCGAGGCGCAAAAGGAGCGCTACCTGGCGGGAAACCTGCGCGGCGAGCTGGTGAGCGCCGAGGCCCTCACCGAGCCCCGGGGGGGCTCGGACTTCTTCGGCACCACCACCACCGCGGTGAAAAAGGGCGATCGCTACCTGCTCAACGGCGAAAAGCGCTTCATCGTGGGCGGGCTGGGCGCGGACTTCTTCCTGGTCTACGCCCGCACGGATCCGGACGCCGATCCCAAGCGCGGCATCTCCGCCTTCCTGGTGGAGCGCAGCGCGGGCCTTCAGACCGAGCACCGCTACGAGCTCATGGGGCTGCGCGGTGGCGGCACGGCGCGCCTGGTGTTTTCCGATGTGGAGGTGCCCGAGGAAAACGTGCTCGGCGGCCCGCGGGGGCTCAACGCGGGCGCCCTGGTGTTCGCCCGCATGATGGTGCCCGAGCGGCTCACCTCCGCCGCCGGCGTGCTGGGCATGGCCGAGGCAGCCATCCGCGTGGCGGCCATCTATTCGGATCGGCGCAAGGCCTTCGGCCAGAAGATCCGAACCTTCCAGGGGGTCAGCTTCAAGGTCGCCGATAGCGTGATGAAGCTCGACGCCGCCCGGGCCCTGGTGGTGACCGCCGCGCGAGCCGCCGAGGCCGACCCCGACGCCAAGCGCACCCGCCGTCTCATCTCCGAGGCCAAGTGCTTCGCCACCGATCGGAGCTGGGAGATCATCAACGACTGCATGCAGGTGCTCGGCGGCATCGGGTACACCAACGTGTATCCCCTCGAGCGGCTGCTGCGCGACGCCCGCCTCCCCACCATCTGGACCGGCTCCAACGAGGTGATGCGCGCGGTGATCTCCCACGAGTACTACCGCGAGCTGCTCGGCACCGAGCCCACCGGCCGCGACGTGGAGAAGGACACCACGGGATTCGAGTACGACGTGGAGAAGGTCTACGAGTAGTTCGTCTGCGAGCAGCACGTCTGCGAGCAGTACGCCTGCGAGCAGTACGTCTACGAGCAGTACGCCTGCGAGCAGTACGTCTACGAGCAGTACGCCTGCGAGCAGTAC
>CAYFWA010001274.1:0-87 GCA_964346625.1 uncultured Myxococcales bacterium | reverse complement strand
GTCTGCGAGGAAATACGTCTGCGAGGAAATACGGCTATATCCGGATCTCTCACCACGATAACGACCTGTTTTCTCGCGAGAAACGGA
>CAYFWA010001273.1:0-1668 GCA_964346625.1 uncultured Myxococcales bacterium | reverse complement strand
CCGCGAGGTGCCTGGCCCCCGCGAGGTGCCTGGCCCCGGCGAGGTGCCTGGCCCCGGCGAGGTGCCTGGCCCCCGCGAGGTGCCTGGCCCCGCGAGGTGCCTGGCCCCGGCGAGGTGCCGCGCGGCGCTGAGCTACGCCTTGCCTTCCCCGAGCCCACCTTGCACGACGGCACCGCCTACGACGCCCGGCTGTGGTACCGAGCGACCGCCGCGGCCTCTCGTTGCCCACAAGCTTGCCCACAAGCCGACGCCAAAACCGGGTGGCGAGGCCGGGGCTCACTGGCCGTCATCCGGGGGAAACACCTGCACGAAGTAGGAGAGGGGCGCCGCGCCGCTGGTGGTTCCGGCGCTCTGATTCCACTGATACGCTTCGGTCATGCACGGGGTGCCGGTGTAACACTGGGCGGTGTAGTTGCCCAGACTGGCCCCCGCCAGCAACGCCGTGCCCACGGCGGAGGTGGCCTGGCGCCCTTCTTGCCCCATGGCGCTGAAGGACACCCCATCCGGTTCCAGAAAGAAGACCGACTCCTGTCTGTAGAGCGTGGGGCCGGGAAACTTCATGGGCTGAGCGCCTTCGATGAAGGACCGCTGCCCCGGACTTCCCGTGGCGAACACCGCCACGAGGGTTCCGCAGCGACCCAGGGTGTCTCCGGCAGCGCAGCCGGCTGCCTGGAACGCGGCGTCGCCGATAGTCGCGCTCCAGGCAGCGTCCTGTTCCGAGCGCACGTAGTAGGCGTTGACCGGCTCGAGGTTCTCCCCCTGGCGTACCGAGAAGGCCGTGCTCGTGATCACCTCGGCGCCGTCCTCCCGCAGCACCACCGAGATGAACCCGGTGCTCGGCACCGGCACGTTCACGATGCGAAAGGACCCTCGGACCGGATCGAAGACTCCTTCGGCTAGGGGAGGGGCGAAGGGGTTGCTGGCGAAGAGCAGCGGATCGAACACGGCGACGTGCAGCGGGGTCGCCGGATCCACCACCAGCGCCTCCAGCACCCGCTCGGGCGCGGCCGGGTCCACGAGGTAGCGCACCGAGCCCGCGATGCAGATGAGCCCGCCCGACGTCGCCGCCGGGCACTGCAGCTCGTCGGCACAATCCTCGGGGCAGGAGAAGGTGTCCTCTCCGGGATCACAGCGCTCGTCGCCGCAGCCCTGGCCGCAGCCCGAGACGTCGTAGCGGCAGATCGATTGATCGCAGCCGAGCTCCCCGGGCCCCGGGAACAGGCCCGCCTCCTCGCACGTCTGTGCCGCCCACTGATCGCCGTCGCACTGCTCGTCACCCTCGAGCACCCCATCGCCGCACCGCGGGGGCTGGGGGCAGCGGGTCGGATCCAGCAGACAGTAGCGTTGACACCAGCCGAACTCATTGCAGAAGGTCTCCGGCGGGCAGTTCCGGTCGTCCACACACCCGCGCACGCAGTCTCCTTGCAGGATGCAGAAGGTGTTCCCTTCGAAGCGGTCCACACAGTCCGCGGTGTTCTCGCACGAGGCCACGCACTGTCCGCGCAACAGCCCGTCTTCGGCGCAGGTGAGCGCTCCGGCGCAGTCGGCCGTGGTCTCGCAGACGGCGCCCGGGCGAACCGGCTCGTCGCAAGCCACCACCGCCGTCGCGACCCCGAGCAGCCCGAGCAGCCCGGCCAGCCCGAGCAGCCCACGCAAGCCGTTCAGCCC
>CAYFWA010001272.1:0-1675 GCA_964346625.1 uncultured Myxococcales bacterium | reverse complement strand
CGTGGGGCCCCACCCACCCGGCGAAGTAGGCCAGGTGCACTGCGGCAGACTGCTTGCCGTTGACCGGCAAGCCAGAGAGCTCGTCCACACCCAAGCAGAAGGTCACCTCGCTCGGCGCCGTTCCCGTCGCTTCTAGGTCAGCCACAGAAGACACGCCGTGGGACGCGAAGATCCTCATGGTGCGGTCTGCCGCAGACTCCTGGTCGATCACCACGAGCGCGCACACCCATTGGCCGGGCACGATTCGCGGCGGATTCACGTACACCGTCTTCTCATCAGCCTGGGTCCCCTCGGCGAGGTGCTCCGCCCCGAGTCGCCCGTCCCGATCCACGAAGAGCCCGTAGTGCCAATCATAGGGATATCCCCCCGTCCCGTAGACGGCTCGGAACAGGTACGCCCGCTCTACATCCGTGGTCGTGGGCAATGCTGCCAGCCGGAAGATCACCAGGAACGCCCCGGAGCGTTCGCCTCCCAGGTGGAATACCTCGGTGTTCGTGTTGGCGCAGAGCCGATCCGTGGCGGGGTCGCGCAGCTCTACTCCGCGGCGGATATTGAGCTTGACAGATGATGATTCCAGCTGGCCGTGTTTATCAGCGATTGACAACCCGGAGTCGGGATTGAGATACGAAATCGAATTGGTACCGGGTGGCAACAGTTCAAGAACGCCGCCAATCGTATCGCCGACTGAGCCGGAAGATCGAATAAACGGGAACAGCACTGAAGGTTTTACGATTCCCGGATACGGCCCTTGCCATGGATCGAAGTACGGGTCACCGCGATTGGTTGGTAGCCACGTTCCCTGGGGAGTGAGGTGATAGTTGCTCGGCAGCCCCACGCAGTCTCGAATTGTCAACGAGGATAACTCGTCGAATGTCGGCTGGTCGTCCGGGCCTAGCACCACGTTCCCGTAGAGTTCGGAGGAGGTCACGAACTCGGTACGCACCACCGGCCAGCCAAAGGTCTGCGCCGGCTCCTGCCGCTCCACCAGGTATCGGAGGAGCCCCAGGACCGAGTCCCGGAACATGGACTCCGGGATCTTGATGTAGTACTCGTACATCTCCCGCAGGTCCGGCCCCACGTCCCCGAGGTGCCGCTCGATCACGGCCGCGGCCCCGGTCAGGTAAGCCACGCGTTCCTCCAACTCCGCGTCCGTTGCTCCCAGAGCCTTGAACAGGTCAGCGAGGAGCCGCTGGCGCTCCTCGCGAGTCGCGCCTACCGGCGTGGGCAACCCGAGCGCACGCTCCCACTCCTCGAGCAGCACGCCCACCGTGTCGGCAAAGGCCTGGTCCTTGAGCTCGTCCCCGAGCCGCTGCTGGAGCGCCAACCCGTCGCCCTCCACGCGCCGCCATCGGCGGAAGATCGAGCCTTCGGCCTCGGAGAACCCGCCTACGCCGAACTGGCGCACCATGAACCGGTGCAGGTCCGCGTGAAACCGCGTGACCTGGTCGTCCAGCACGAAACTCCGGAAAAAGGCGTTCGCTCGGAGCGCGTTCCCTCCGCTGCCGCCGCCCAGGTACAGCCAGCCGCTCTGCTCGGGCCAGCTCCCCGAGTAGTCCGCCCCTGCTACTAGACCGAGGGTGTCCTCAACAAGGAGACGCGTGCCCGGCTGCCACTCCACGTGGAACCGTCGCGTCTCCCCGGCAGTCCAGAGGCCGGCGCCGGGCAGGGTCGCCAC
>CAYFWA010001271.1:0-1676 GCA_964346625.1 uncultured Myxococcales bacterium | reverse complement strand
GCCGCGACGGGATCATTCGGATCGAGCGGCTCGCCCACCCGGGCCTGGGCCCCGCGGGCTCCGACGACCCGGCCTGGTGGGTGGAGGCGGATCGCAACGAGCTGCTTTTGCCCCACAACGTGCGCTACGGGAAAAACCGCAAGTACCTGCCCCTCGGCGCGGTGTGGCAGCTCAACGGCCAGTACCGGCACACGGGGCGCATGTTTTTCGAGGAGCTCGCCGAGGGCCGCCTGGCCATCCGCCGGCCGTTTCAAGAGGTTCCGGCAGTAGGGGGCGACCCGGTGACCCACTGGGACTGCCTGCTGGTGGACTCCCGCGACTACACCGACCCGAGCGAGGTCGAGACCGTGGAGACGAGCTACCAGGCGTGTGCGGCGCCGGAGCTCCAGGCAACGCGCGTGGTGGACCTTGCGCCGGGATATCACAGCGCCTGTGCGGCGACGCTGGATGAGGAGGCCTGGTGCTGGGGCGACAACGGCTTCGGTCAGCTCGGCACCGGCGACTGGATCCCCTCCAACACCCCGCGGAAGGTGAAGGGCCTCGAAGGGGTGAGCGATATTGGCACCGGCGCCGAGCACGCCTGCGCCGTGCAAGATTCTGGCTGGGTCTGGTGCTGGGGAAGAAACAACGTCGGCCAGCTCGGGGACAGCACCGTCACGAACAGCTCGGAGCCGGCTTCGGTCATGCGCACCGGTGGAGGAGCCCACTTTGCGCGAAGGATCGCCGTTGGGGCGTACCACGCGTGCACGCTGGATCCCCTGGGCACCGTGTTCTGCTGGGGCCTCAATCACCGCGGTCAGTTGGGAGCCCCGCTGACCCTGGGCTACGTGCCGCGCGCTCGAGAGGTCTCGCTCCCCGCCGCGGCGGTGTCCCTTGCGGCGGGCACGGAGCATACCTGCGCGGCGCTTGCCAGCGGCGAGATCTGGTGCTGGGGCGACAACCACCAGGGCCAGCTCGGCGACGGCACGCAGCAGCAAAGCAGCACGCCGGTCCGCGCGAGCTTCGGCGCCTACGATCACATCGATGTCGTCAAGGGGGTCACGGCGGGGCACGCTCACACCTGCGCCACGACGGAGGTGGAGTACGGCATCCGGCGGGCCTATTGCTGGGGCTCCAACTCCCACGGACAGCTCGGCCGGCCCGGGGCGGGGGGCTACGAGGACCGCCCCATGGCGATGCTCGCCTTTGGTCCCGGGAAAAATAGCAGCCACCGCGTGTTGGAGCTATCGGCGGGCGCGCGGCACACCTGCGCCCGCACCGAGGGCAACGAGGCCTGGTGCTGGGGCGACAACAGCGCCGGCCAGCTCGGCGACCTGGGGCCTTCGACCCACGAGGCGGTGTGGGTGGGTGGGCTGGACAGCGGGATCCGGCAGATCACCGCGGGGGTAGCCAACACCTGCGCGGTCGACCTCGGGCTGCGGGCCTGGTGCTGGGGGGCGAACACCCACGGCCAGCTCGGCGCAGGCCTGCCGCCCGGGCCCGAGATCCAGTTCTTTCCCGAACAGGTCGCCTTTCCATGAACGCCATTCTCCGCCGTTGCCCTCGCTGGGGGCGGTGTTAAAAGCCCTGCACGAACGCGGTACGGACGCAGTGGTGTACGGACGCAGCAGTGGGGGAGGCTTATCGGGTACGCATAGCACAGGGGGCCGGGTGTTGGAAATCGTCGTCGTCCTCGT
>CAYFWA010001270.1:0-1676 GCA_964346625.1 uncultured Myxococcales bacterium | reverse complement strand
TCACTTGGGCTCGCCTTGGGCGTCGTCCAGACGAACGTGGCTGATTTCGTTGCGAACCCTCATCTTCTCGATCTCGGCGTGGACCTCGTCGCGGAGGGCTTCGGGGGCGAGCACCTCCACCGCGGCGCCGAGGGAGAGCACCAGGCGCTTCACCTCTGCGAGCCCACGGACGGGGAAGGTGCGCGTGAGCGTGAAGGCTCCCTCGGCGTCTGCCGATGGCTCGTTTTCAGTCGGGAAGTCGGATCCATGGGCTCCGGCTTGGGGAGCGATTTCTGCGGCGCCGTTGCTTGGATCGGCGTGGGGGATCCGCTCGTCGCGCTGGTCGGGGTGCCAGGTCTCCACGGCGGCGCGGGCGGCGGCGGGCGGGGTGATGCGCAGGGTGACGTCGACGGGCTCGCCGCCGAGCATGAGGCCGTAGGAGTCCACGACCTGATCGAGGGAGAAGCGCTGGGGAAGGGGGGAGACGGGGTCGGGCTCGAGGTGGGCGGAGCGAATGGCGCTGAGGTGGAACAGACGCAGGCCGCCTCCGCGCAGCAGGCAGTGGGCCGCGAGATAGAACCCGCCCTCGTAGAGCACCAGGTGGCGGGGCTCGACGGTGCGCTCGGTGACCGAGGCGGACCAGGGGCTCTGGTAGTGGATGTGGAGGCGGCGCTCGAGGGCGAGGGCGCGCAGGCAGAGATCCATGACGCGACCGTCGGGCTCGGCCCAGGTGGGCGCCAGGGCGCTCACCGAGTCGGCGAAGGCGGCACCGGCGGGGGACTGCTCTGCCAGCTCCTGGGAGAACTTGCGCCAGAACCGCTCCATGTCCTCGGCGATGCCAGGGGCGGTGACGTGGGAGACGAGACCGCGGGCCAGCGACAGGGCGACGACCTCTCCCGTGCTCAGCGGGAGCCGGGGCAGCTCCCAGTGGGGATCGGTGAGCACCCAGGTGCCCCCGGCCGGATCGAACTCCAGCGGGGCGCCGAAGTCGTCGCGCAGGGAGTTGATGGTGCGGCGGGCAGACTGCTCGTGGTAGCAGAACTTCTCCGCGAGATCACCGGCGGTGCACTGCCGGCCCTGCTTGATGCGATCCAGAAACCACGTGGCCCGGATCCAGAATAGACGCCCATCCGTCCTCACGAGACACCTCCATGTCCGCTACAGCACCCGGGAGATATTGGTGTTTTCTCGAGCGTCCGGGCCGCCGAACCGCGCTGAAGCCTGCAGGCCGCGGTGATCGTCACGATCCTCGGCGGGGGGCCGAGCAGCGACTCGAGAGCCTCGAGCCGGCTTCGAGAAATCGAGGCATCGAGGCATCGAGGCACCGAGGCGTGATGCCTTGCGGGGCGCTTCAGCGAGCGTTCGGTGGATTCCGACCGCTCTAGAGCACCGAACACTTTGAAAGACGGCTGCAATCGCGCAGTTACGGCATCTCGCGGCTTACGTCCTCGCTCCCTCGGTCACCGTACCTACGGGTACGGCTCGGTCGGTCGCTGCGGGCGCGCTCGCGACTCGCGAGCAACTTCGCGATTTCGCTACGACGTCCAAAGTGATCGGTGCTCTAGTAGTCCGCTGCCGACGATAGCGGAAGGCCGGTCCGACATCAAACCGAAACGGAAAGCCCCAGCGACGCTGCCTGCGCCCTGCCTGCGCCCTGCCTGCGCCCTGCCTGCGACGCTGCCTGCGCCCTGCCTGCG
>CAYFWA010001269.1:0-1677 GCA_964346625.1 uncultured Myxococcales bacterium | reverse complement strand
GTTCGCGGCGGAGGTCCCGGTCGCTCCATCCGCCGGAGCGTTCGCCAGGGCGCGGCGGGGGGCGCGGCGGGGGGCGCCGCCGGGGCCGGGTCCCGGGCCATGATCCGGCGCAGCAGCGGCGGGACGAGCACCAGGGCGCCCAGCAGGGCGAAGCCGATGCCGAGGGCCACGGTGAGGCCAATGGACTGCAGCACCGGGTGCCGCGAAAAAGACAGGCTGGCAAAACCCAGCCAGGTGGTGCCGCCAGCCAGAAACACCGCCGTGCGCACCGGGCCGTGGTTTGCGGCGCGCTCGCAAGGATCCCACTGGAAGGCGCGCACGAAGTACAGCCCGTAGTCCAGGCCCATGCCCACCACGACGATGGCGAGCATGATGCCGGCCAGATCCAGCGGGCGCCCGAGCAGGGTGAGGGTGCCCAGGGTGCAGGCCACGGAAAACCCCAGGGGCAGAAGCGCCGCGGCCATGAGCCGCCAGTCGAAAAGCAGCACCGTGAGCAGCGCGAGCACCCCGAGGCCCACCAGGCCCAGCATCAGCGCGAAGCTGCTGGCGAGCAGGTGAGCCAGGTGCTGGGGGAACCGCGCGAGATCCAGCACCCGAAAGCCGCGCCGGGTCGCCGCCGCGGCGAAGGCCTCGGGGGCGTAGCGGGGCCCGGGCTCCACCGGCGCGAGCAGCAGCAGGTCGCCCCCCTGCCGGTTCTGTCGGGCTCGCGCGACAATGGCTTCGGGATTCGGCCGCCGATCCATCCCGGACCGCGGCGTCGCTCGTCGGTTGAATACGTCACTGTATTCGCCCTCCTCGCTCCTTGCGGGCCGGGTGTCTCGGCGGCCTCGGTCCTTCGAACTCATTGTTTCGCGAGCCCGTACGACGCCGAACACCGGCCACAGCTCCCGGGGCGGTCGGGGGGCCCGCGCCCGGGGGTCGCGCAGGCTCTGGAAAAACGGGGCGAAGGCTGCGGCCGAAAAGCCCACCGCCTGCGCTGCGGCGCCGAGGCGCTGGCGGAGCAGCTTGCGGCGCGCCGGCGTCCAGAAGGCCCGCCAGGCGGCCACGTTCCGCTTCGCCAGGGCAGGACCGGGGTACAGCGCGGAGGGGGAGAACCCCTGCCGGATGCGGCCGGCGGCGCGCTGGTCCTCCAGGAAAACGTCCAACCGGTCGGCGCGGGCGCGCAGGGTGGTCACGTCCGGCGCCTGCAGCAGCACGAACAGCCGCCGCTGGGGCGTGCCCCACACCTCGGCGAAGGTCTCCTCGGCACGCCGGGTCTCGGGCGACAGGGCGTTCATGGCATGCAGGTCCACCTCGAAGCGGGGCCGCGCCAGGATCGCCAGCGTCACGGCGGCGAGCACCAGCGCGCCGGCGGTGATCCGGTGGGGCCGGCCCAGCCGGGCGATCCAGCGGGGCAGGGGCAGCCACCCCCGCCGCCTGGGCCGGGGGTGGGCGGGCAGCAGGTACGGAAACACCAGGTGCACGAACAAAAACGAGGCGGCCACGCCGATGCCGGCGTACAGCCCCACCTGGGTGAGCAGCGGGAAGCCGGCCAGCGGCAAGAGCAAAAAGGCGCACACCGTGGTCAGGGCCGCCAGCAGCCCCATGGACCAGAGCTTGCGTGCGGCCTGGTGCCCCGCGCCGCGGCTCGTCTCGCCGCGGCTCGCCCCGCCCCGGTTTGCCTCGCCCCGGCTTGCC
>CAYFWA010001268.1:0-1677 GCA_964346625.1 uncultured Myxococcales bacterium | reverse complement strand
CGGAGAAGAGACCCATGAAATTCAGCCATCTCATTCATGTCCTTCATGCGATCCGTTGGCGCCTCGTCGGTCGCGGGCCGGACTCGCGCCGTTTGCCCACCTGGATTGGCGTGGTGGCCCTGATCGTCGGCGTCAGCGTCGGCGTCGGCGTTGGCCTCAGCGGCGCGGCCTGTGACGATTCCGGCGACGACAGCCCCGAGCCCAAGCCCGGGCAGAAGCTCGTAGATCCGGATCCGGACCTGGATCCCCAGACCAACCTGCGGCGCGGCCCGTACCTCAACGCTCCGAGCCCGGGAGTGGTGACCGTGAGCTGGACCACCGACGAGCCCTCCTCTAGCCAGCTCGAGCTCACGCCCGAGGGGGGGGAGCCCGAGGAGTTGGAGGGCATCGTGTTCCAGCCCGTGCCCACCACCGAGGAGATCGTGCTCGCGGGCAACGACCCCGAGGGTTACCAGCACGAGGTGGTGCTCGACGGGCTCGTGCCGGGCAAACGCTACGACTACCGGATCCTCTCGGCGGCCGAGCCCTACCCTGCGGGCACCTTCGTGGGCCCGCCGGAGCCCGGCGACGACTTCCGGTTCTTTTTGTTCGGCGACACGCGCACCAACCACGACGACCACGAGGCCGTGATCGCCTCCATGACGCGCTGGGTGGACCAGGACGGCCCCGCGGCCTTCGTGCTGCACACCGGAGACATGGTCAGCACCGGGGGGAACAACGAGCACTGGGACGAGTTCTTCCGCATCGAGCGGCCGCTGCTTTCCACCATCCCCATCGTGCCGGTGTACGGCAACCACGAGGCCTTGCTCGGGCGCACCATCTTCGAGGGTCTGTTCGCCACGCCGCCCACCTCCACCAGCCCCACGGATCGCTGGTTCTCGGTGGACGTGGGGGAGATCCACATCGCCGTGTTCGACCCCTACAGCAACGACATGGAGCCCCACCTCGACTGGCTCGAGGAGGACCTGGCCACCTCGCCGGCCAAGTTCAAGATCTTCGCCGTGCACTCGCCGCTTTACACCTACAGCAACCACGCGCCGAACTACTCGCTGCGCGAGGAGCTGCTGCCCATCATCCAGGCCGCGGACGTGCACCTGGTGATCTCGGGGCACAACCATCTGTACGAGCGCTTCTTCGGCCACGGCGTCCACTTCTTGGTGAGCGGCGGCGGCGGGGCCCCTCTCTACGGCGCCGACGACTCTCCCGAAGCGGACAACACCGGCGCCGCCCGCATCGTGGCCGACTCCAGCCTCCACTACGTCTACGGCACCCTCACGGGCGACCAGATCCGCTTCGAGACCTACACCGTCCCCGATGAGACTCAGATCGACTGCTGGATCATCGACGCCGCCCAGCCCGGGGCGGAGCTGAGCTGTCCATAATCTTTCCGCAGCAATCCTCGGCCGACCCCTTCCCGATATTCGCCCGCTCCCTTCGCCAAAGGCGAAGGGAGCGGCTGAGGATTGCAAGAATACGTCCAACCTCCCCACCTGCGAATCATCGAACGAGCATCGAACCAGCCCACCCGCCCTCTCGGGCCATCTCCCCCACCGTCCCCAACCGCACGATTTCCCGGCTATATCCGGATCTCTCACCACGATAACGGCCCGTTTTCTCGGGATAAACGGGGTTACGAGCCGAATCTAGCGTGATCCGGATTGTGCGAAAACGAACGTT
>CAYFWA010001267.1:0-1687 GCA_964346625.1 uncultured Myxococcales bacterium | reverse complement strand
ACAGAATTGCGCCTCGGCGCCCTCGGTGCGTCGAACTCATTCTTGCGCGAGCCCTAAGGCGATGGCCCACGTGCCCGACGGATCGCGGCGACCTACGCTTTCTGAACGGCTTCGCGCCAGCGGGCGCGGATGGCGTCGGCCTCGGCCTCGGCCATGGCCGGGTCGAAGCGGGCCTGCTCGCGCCAGCCTTGCCGGATGGCGTCGGGCGAGGTCCAGAGCCCGGCGCCGATACCGGCGAGGAAGGCGGCTCCGATGCCGGTGGTCTCCAGGCTGGTGGGTCGCGATAGGGGCCGGCGCAGCACGTCGGACTGAAACTGCATGAGCAGGTCGTTGGCGGCCGCGCCGCCGTCCACCTTGAGCACCTCCAAGGGTCGATCGGCGTCGGCCTCCATGGCGGCGATGAGGTCGGTGACCTGCAGGGCGATGCCCTCGAGGCAGGCGCGGGCCAGGTGCGCCCGGGTGGTGCCGCGGGTTAATCCGGAGATGAGCCCGCGGGCCTCGGCGCGCCAGTGGGGAGCGCCGAGCCCGGCGAGGGCCGGGACGAAGATCACCCCGCCGCTGTCGGGGACCTCGCGGGCCAGGGACTCGATCTCCGGGGCGCTCTGGATGAGGCCGAGCCCGTCGCGCAGCCACTGTACGGCAGCGCCGGCGATGAACAGGCTGCCCTCCAGGGCGTAGGTGATTTCCTCGCCGCGTTTCCAGGCCACGGTGCTCAGCAGGCCGCGATCGGAGGAGACCGCGTGCGGCCCCACGTTCATCATGAGAAAGGCGCCCGTGCCATAGGTGCACTTGGCCTCGCCCTTTTCGAAGCAGGCCTGGCCGAACAGCGCCGCCTGCTGATCGCCGGCCATGCCCGCGATGGGCACGCCGTCGGGCAGGCCGGGGACGCCGCGGGTGTGGCCCACCACCTCGTCGCAGGCGCTGATGCGCGGCAGCACCGAGGCGGGGATCTGCAGCAGCTCGAGCATCTCGTCGGACCACGCCCCCCGGTGGATGTCGCAAAGGAGCGTGCGCGAGGCGTTGGACAGATCCGTGACATGGGACTCGCCCCCGGTGAGCTTCCAGACCAGATAGCTGTCGATGGTGCCGAAGGCCAGCTCGCCGGCTTCGGCGCGCGGGCGCCCCTCGGGGACGTGGTCGAGCAGCCAGCGGACCTTGGTGCCCGAGAAATAGGGATCGAGCACCAGGCCGGTGAGGCGGCGCACCCGGTCGGCGTGGCCCGCGTCGCGGAGCTGCTGGCACAGCTCTGCGGTGCGGCGGCATTGCCACACGATGGCGTTGTGCAGCGGATCCCCGGTGGCGCGCTCCCACAGCACGGTGGTCTCGCGCTGGTTGGTGATGCCGACGGCGGCCACGTCACTGCCCCGCAGGCCTGCAGCCTGCAGTGCGGCGCGGATGGCGCCGGTGACCGAGGCCCAGATGGCCTCGGGGTCGTGCTCCACCCAGCCCTGGTGGGGGTAGATCTGCGGGAACTCGCGGCTCTGGCTGGCCAGGATCTCCAGCTCCTCGGACAGCACGAGCACGGTGGTCTGGGTGGTGCCCTGATCGATGGCGAGGATGTGCCTACCCATGAAAATCTCCCTGGAAAGAGAGATCTCTACCATGGGGCGCTTCGAGCTGTCCAGCGCACCCGCGCGGGGCAATGGAACGGAGAAGGTGGGGGGAGAGAAGAGCGCGGTGCCCGGAT
>CAYFWA010001266.1:0-1692 GCA_964346625.1 uncultured Myxococcales bacterium | reverse complement strand
CCGCGGCGCAGCCGGCCGATGCCGGCGCGTCCGGGGAGAGGGGGGCGACCCCACCGACGGGAGGGACCGCCGAGCAGCAGCAGGCGCGGCTGGCCATGTTGCGCAAGCAGGTTCAGCAGTACAACCGGGGAAACCGCTATGCCACGGCGCAGGCGCCCGAGGGCTACGAGACCCTGGCGAAGCGGGTCGAGGCCGACGCCGACACCCTGGAGGCCGCGCAGCAGGCCTTCCGGAAGGCCATCGCGCGCTGCGCGCAGCAACCCAACGCACAGCACGAGCGGGCGGTGTACTGGCTCACCTGGAAGCTCAAAAACATCCACGTGCAGCAAAACCTCAAGCTCGAGACCTGGCCCGTGATCCACACCGCGCTGGACGTGCTCACCGACGCGGGCTACCAGCACCTTATGCGCACCATGGCCGCGAACCAGGCCCGCAAGGCAGGGGAGCTGCAGAGCGCCGAGGCCTGGCTGGCCCTGTGCGACCCCGTGCCCCGGATCCTCGATCTGGACTCGGCCTACCGCACCAGCCGGGCGCTTTTGCACCTGGCCCAGGGCCAGCCCGAGGCCGCCCTGGCCCGGGTGGGCCTCGGGGTCTTCGACGTGCCTTTCGCGCCGAACGCGCGCATGGTGGTGGGCGCCATCCGGGTGACCGCGCTCGAGGAGCTCGGCCGCGGGTTCGAAGCCGAGCAGGCCTTCCGCGAGCTCGAAAGCGCGATCATCGGACAGCAAGACGCCCTGCTCAACATGCTCCGGCCCGATTCGGTGTTCGCGGCGGCCCGGCGCACCCGCGCCCGGGTCAAGCAGCAGGAGGGGGCCACCGACTCGCTGGGGGAGTCCGACGAAATGCTCCCACCGGGCGGCAAGCGGCTGGCCGGCGCGGTGATTATGGCGCTTTGCGCCCTGGGGGCCGTGGCCGCGGGCGTCTACCAGGTCCAGACCGCCTTCGCCTACAAGGGGTGGAAACCGACCAAGGGACACATCGACGAGGTCGTCACCACCGAGATTCGCGCCGGAGGAGAGGATCGGGCGGGGGTGGGCGTGCGCTACACCTACCGGGTGGACGGAAAGACCCACCAGGGGCAAAACGTAGAGCCCGACGCCCGCCATTACGTCTACACCCACGCCAGTGACGCCGAAAAGCGCGCCGCGTCGCTGCGCGCCAAGCGCGACCTGACGATCTACTACAACCCGGACAAGCCCTCCGAGTCGGCTCTGGAGCGCGCCTGGGTCGGCGAGCTCGTGCTGGGCATCGTCGCCTTCGCGGTGTGCGCCGTGCTGCTGCTGATGACGTGGCTGCTGATCAAGTCCCACCGCAAGCGCCACTGCGCCCACCAGCAGTGGAAAGCACGCGAAGGCGCTGCGGCGTAGCCCAAAGCGCTACGCGCGACCCCACCCCTTCCCATCGTTGCACCTCGAAGAGTCTCACATCGGCCGCAATCACCTTCATTGACGCCGTTTTGAGACGGGTGCAGATCCTCCTAGATCACGGCTCGCGTTGAGCGCGAAATCAGCACTCCTGCCGCGGTTCGACATCTCGTGTCTGGCAACGCCAAATACCAAGAAATCCGCCGCTGAACCGTCTCTAGCTTGCGATCAGCACAGCTATTTCGTGATCTGAGAGGATCTGCACCCTTTTGAGACTCCCAGCCCCTCTCCGAGTCTCACATCGGCCGCAACTGCACAGACGCCGCAA
>CAYFWA010001265.1:0-1693 GCA_964346625.1 uncultured Myxococcales bacterium | reverse complement strand
CCTGCTCCTGCTCCTGCTCCTGCTCCTGCTCCTGCTCCTGCTCCTGCTCCTGCTCCTGCTCGGTGACAGCGCCCGCCGTGGCGCCGTCCCCGGGGGGCGGGGGCGTGAAGCTCGCGATGGCCTCGGCGCGGGGGCCGAGGCGCGCCAGGGCACGGGCCAGGGTGGCCTCGGAGGCCGGGCGCAGGGCCGGATCGCTTCCGGGGCGCACCGCCGTGTTGAGCTGCACCCGGTCGGGCTGGATCCGGGCGAGAGCGGCGGCCAGGGCGTCGAGCTCGGCGTCGCTGTCGTTGACCCCGCCGGCCAGCAGCACCTCCAGCCAGATCCGACCGGAAAACTCCTGGCGCAGGGCGGCGAGGGAATCCACCAGGGTCGCGGCCGACAGGCTGGGGTGGGGACGATTCAGATAGGCGAAGGTGGACTCCACGGCGGTATCGAGGGACGGGCAGATCACCGTTAGGGGCGACAGCTCGGCCCGCAGGGCCGGATCGTCGAGCAGCGTGCCGTTGGTCAAAAGCGCCAGGTCCACGGACGTGCGCGGGGCCAGCCAGCGGATCACGTCGCCCAGGTCGGTGTGCAAGGTGGGCTCGCCCGCCCCCGAGAAGGTGAGGTGGTCGGCCACCGCCGCGCCCCCGCCGGGGTGGTCGGCGAGCCACGTTTCGAGCTCGGCGACCACCGCGGCGGTGTCCACCCAGGCCCGGCGCTCCCGCGTGAGGGTGGTGGTGGGGCCGCACTCGCAGTAGCGGCAGTCCAGGGTGCAGACCTTGTGGGGCACCAGGTCGATGCCCAGCGAACGGCCCAGCCGACGAGAGGGCACGGGACCGAACAGGTGCCGATGCGAGGAGCGGGCGGTGGGGCGGGTCATGATGGGGTCCTCCGGGGCTCGGCGGCCGGACCCAGGGCCTGGCGCAGGCGCTGGATGTCCGCCGGGCCGCGGTGCTCGAGCTCGGTGCCCATCCCACCGTCGAGGATCACCACCTCCTGTCGCGCCAGCAGGCGGGTGAGGGGGTCGTTGCTCGGGTTCGTGCGCATCGTAGCGTTCCTGCTGCAGCTCGCTTCCGCGGGATCCGTCGTGTCGTGCTCGATGCCTCCCCGATCAGATCCGCGGCAGCGAGGAGCGGCGCCGCAGCAGGGATTGATACAGCGGGGAGGTGCCGAAGCGCAGCAGCTCGGCCAGCTCCGGCTCGGCGTGCACCAGGCGGCGGCGGCCGGCTGGGTCATCGGGCAGCCCCAGGGCCTCGCCCGGCGCCTCCCCCGGCGCCTCGCCCGGCTGCTCGCCGCGGCGCGACAGGAGCTGCCGGCTCAGGGCCAGGGCGGCCTCCTCGAGGTGGCCGCAGACCAGCAGGCCAAAGCGGTTGGCCACGTGCAGGGCCGCCTGGCGGTAGCGCGGCACCGACACCGGCTCGCGGTAGTGGTTGAAAAAGGCGAGCTGGATGGACTCCAGGCGCTGGTTGTCGAAGCGCTCGGGCCCGAAGCCCCGCTGCTCGAGGCGCGTGACCAGCTCCGGATCCGGAGCGGCGTGCTCGGGCAGGGGCACGCCGAAGAGCTGGGCCACCGAGTCCAGCAGGCGGCTCACCGCCGCCGGGTCCTGGCGTTGCAGCAGCACCGTGCCGGAGCGGATGAGCTCGAGGGCGCGCCCGAACAAAAACCGTAGCCCTGCGGTGCCGAGGGTATCGGGGGTGTCGGGGGTGTCGGG
>CAYFWA010001264.1:0-1705 GCA_964346625.1 uncultured Myxococcales bacterium | reverse complement strand
GGTCGCTCAGCGAGCCGGGGACCACCAGGGTCCCCAGCAGCCGGGGGCGGGTGGGGCGGCGCACGTCCACGATGCGCAGGCCCACGGTGGCGGCCACGTAGGCCCGCCCGCGGCGCACGCGCACCTGGTAGCTGCGCTGCACCAGGGGGCGCAGCCGCGCGGAGACCTCGGCCCGGGCAGGGGGGCTGGCGAGGGGGTTGGCGAAGGGGCCGGCGAAGGGGCCGGCGAAGGAGCCGGCGAAGGAGCCGGCGAGGGGGCCCGCGAAGGGGCCCGCGGCGCCCAGCAGCGCGCCGAGCGCGAAGAGGCCGGTGGCCAGGGAAAGGACACGCCAGAAGGGTCTCGGGTGGGGTTTGTGGGGCGTCATCTCAGTCCCCCTCGCTGTAGAGCGTGATCATGCGGCCGATGGCCGCGGCGCAGACCTGGCAAAAGGGGGTGTGCCCCTTGCCCTTCATCTTGCAGTCGAGCTGGGGGCGGTACATGCCCTTGGCGGTGTAGCCCGCGCCCTCGAACAGGCCCACCTTGCCGGCGAACCGGGCCCGGTTGGGGGTGGGGATGGGCACGCCCGGCGACAGGTGCTGGCGCCACTTGATGGTGGCGGGCTTTTTGCCCAGATACCGCGTGATGTTGGGCTCCCAGGGCTCCACGCCCTTGGGGTAGAACTCGTTGTCGTCGTAGGACACCGACGAGTCGTAGTACTCGTCGCCCAGGCCGCCGAAGCTGTGGCCGAGCTCGTGGATGAACACGTAGCCGTCGTACTCGTTGTCCGAGGGGAAGGTGGAGTAGAGGTTGTAGATGCCGCCGCCGCCGTAGCGCGCGGTGTTGGCCATGAGATACAGCGCGTCGTAGGGGGCGTGGGCGGCCACGTCGCGCAGGGCCACGTTGCGCTCGGTCATCAGGTAGCGCGGCGAGTCGAAGGTGTTGAACGACAGGCCCAGGGGGGTGTCGAGCCGGCGGCCCTTGCGCGGCTCGGACACCCCGGAGACCGGCGAGGGCACGTACAGCGCCCGCACGTTGATGCGCTGGCGGTGCTTGCCGAAGGTGGGATTGGCGAGCAGGGCGTGGGCGAATCGCTTCGCGTCGGCCCAGAACTTGGCCTGCTCGGCGGCGGTGTAGCCGTCGCCGATGACCAGGACGTCGAGCCGCTTTTCGGGGGGGCCGCTTTTGTGCAGCGCCCGGGTCTCGAGGCCCGCGCGGCGCTTTAGGCGACGCACCGAGGCGGCGCCCGGATCCAGCCGCGTGCGCAGCACCCGGGCGAGCTTGCCGTCGTGCCCCCGGGTGAAGACCGTCAGCACGAAGGGCGCCTTCGGCAAGGGGATGCGCAGCGACTCGGAGAAGGTCCGGGTCTGGGGGCGGGGCTTTTGCTCAGCCATGTCTTTGGCCTCGCCGGTGGCGCGCCACTCGCCGAACAGGCTGGAGTAGCCCCGGCTGTAAAGCAGCGCCGAGGTGGCCGCGTCCCGGATCTCGAAGCGGTGCAGGCCGTAGGGGAACGGATCGCGCAGCTTGCGGCGGCTGCCGGCCCAGGGGCCCTCCACCACCAGGGCCTTGACCTGGTACTGCTCCTGCCGGGCGTTGCCGCGGTGGGCCAGGTCCAGCCGCAGCGTTCGCGGCGTGAAGAACCGATCGAAGGTCACCTTGCCCGGGGCCCGGTGGCCGGGGCGCGTCTCGGGCGAGCCCGGGCGGGCGGCGGGCGCGCTGCGGGCGGGCG
>CAYFWA010001263.1:0-1713 GCA_964346625.1 uncultured Myxococcales bacterium | reverse complement strand
GCCTTGCACGACGCCGGTGTGCCGATTCTGGCCGGCAGCGACGCGCCCAATCCGGTGGGGCCGTGCCGGGCGGGGGCGCGCTGGGGTCCGGCGCCGGACCCGTGGGCCGATCCGGGGCGAATTTCTCGGCGTAGTACTTCACCAGACTGATGCTGCCGTGGACCATGTACCAGATGCCGAGGAGGCCCGAGGCGATGCCGAGCCCGAGCCAGGCCTTGTCTCGGGCCAGGGCGCCCAGCGGGGTCATGATCACGCCGGCGGTGACGTTGAGGCCTCCCCAGATGGTCTGGGTCCACGCCCAGCCCGGTGGCAGCCAGCGGCCCTGGGCCCCGTAGCCGATGTTGGCGCCCGCGTAGACCGTGTGGGTCACGCTCACCATCACCGCCAGGGCAATCCCGGCGCTGTCGTCGGCGTTGCCGTCCCCCCAGTCGTCCCAGTCGTCCAGGTCGGCCCGAGCGGGCGCGGCGCCGGCTGCCAGCAGCAGCGCGCAAAGGGGAATCAGCAGGCCCAGGCCCGCGCCTTTGTGGCGGTGCGGTGGTGGGCCGGGCCGTCGGGGAGGCGCGGAGCGGCTGTTTCCGGGGAGCCGGGGATGAATCGCGGGGCTCGAGGTTCGACTCGCGACGGGGTTTCTCGGGGCGATCTGGCGCGCCATAGACCGTCTCCTTTCCCATCCGTGATGGAGTGCATACCACGGTACGGGCTCGCGCCGGTGGTGGTCAAGCCGCCGCCCGCCACGCGCAGGATCGCTCACCGGAGCGACCCTTGAACCTCATCGCAGGAATTGACGTCCTGCGTCGGGATTCGCGCGGGGCGGCCGAGAGCAAGGGCACGATGTCTCTCAGGGCTCGTGCAAAAACAACTCCGGGATTCGGCCCCCGATCCATCCCGGCCCGCGGCGTCGTTCGTCGGTTAAATACGTCAATGTATTTGCCCTCCTCACTCCTTGCGGGCCGGGCGCCTCGGCGGCCTCGGTCCTTCGAACTTGTTTTTGCACGAGCCCTCACTGCGGCAATCACTGTTTCAGTGATTCGGGTTGTGAGAGCATTTCCGGCCGCTGCACCCACCGATCGACGGACGGATGGCTCTCACAGGCCCCTGCTGGCCGCCTTTCGGCGTCCAACGGCCCTCGAGCCCTCTCACTACGGCAATCACTGTCCCAGTGATCCGAGTTGTGAGAGCCCTTCCGGCCACCACCCCGAGGTGATCGGTGGTGCCCCCCCTTGCGGGGGTAGGCCGGGAGGCTCGTCTCGCTCTTGACTCGCCGTGGATCGACCCTGGATACTCACGAACGCGAAACGCGAGGAGCACCATGAGGGAAACCGAAGCGAACAAACAGCGATCGTCCCCGAGGCGGCGGGTCTGGTCCAGGCGCGACAGCACAACCGTCTCCACAACCGTCCCCACAACGTCCAGATCCGGGAGTTCTACGCCAAGGCCGGAGCGTACCTGGACGTGCGGCACGCCCAGCGCAACTTCGTGAGCTGCAACTACACCCCCGCCTCCCGGGACCTGCTGGAGGCGGGGGTCAACGTGGTGGCGCAGATGGTGGCCCCGGCGCCCGCCGGGGAGGGGGCCGATGCCCTACCGGGCACAGACGCGGGCGCGCCCCGAGGGGCGGGCGGCGGCGGCGCCAACGGGCCCGCGCCGGGCGCGTCGCCCTGAGGGCTCGTCCAAGAATAACTTCGAAGCACCGAGGGCGCCGAGGCGCCCGGC
>CAYFWA010001262.1:0-1718 GCA_964346625.1 uncultured Myxococcales bacterium | reverse complement strand
GTCCCCCCCAGCGCCGATGTTGAAGGCGAGGGGCGCCAGGCCGGCGATGGTGGTCGCGGTGGTCATCACCCGCGGCCTCAGGCGAAGGCGTGCCGCCTCGCGCACCGCCTCGGTGGCCGCCGCGGTGGAGGCGTTTCCCCTCAGCGCGTCCGCCAACGTGAAAAGCAGGACGCCGTCGTTGACCGTCGCCGCCAACACCACCAGCAGCCCGACCAGGACGGTGGCGCCCATGGCGAGCCCGCTAAACCAAAGCGCGTAGGCCACCCCAGCGACGCACACCGGGATGGAGGCGAGAATCAGCGCGGGGTAGCGAACATTGTTGAACTGCACCGACAGCACCACCAGCGCCAAAAAAATCGCCAACCCCAGGATGCCCAGGACCGAGCGGGAGAGGTCCCGCATCAGCCGCGCCTTGCCTGCGTAGCCGATCTCGTATCCTCTTGGCAGATCCAGCTTGCTCAGCTCATGTTTCAGCGCCTCGAGGGCCGCGCCCACGCTCCCACCCTCGACGTCGGCGTGAACCACGATCTGCTTGACCTGATCTTCGCGCTCGATCTCCACGGGGCCGGTGCCCCGCGTGACCGTGGCCAAGTCCCGCAGCCGGTGTAGCTTCCCCTCCCTTCCCGAGACGACGATCTCCTCGACATCCTGCTTGGATCGAAGCCGAGACTCCGGGATACGGAGCCGGATGTTGTAGTGCTCCTTGCCCTCCTGGTACCGCGTGGCGACGACCCCTTGGAGCATGGCGCGCAGCGTCGTGGCCACGTCGGACACCGAGACGCCCAGCTCGTACGCACGCACGCGGTCGATCTGGACGAGCAGCTCGGGCTTTGTCAGGTCCATCCCCAGGTGCACGTTGGTCAGGTGCGGGCTCTTACGGGCCATCCGGGTGACCTCCCTGCCCAGCTCGAACAGCTTTTTCAGATCTGGACCGCGCACCTGGATCTCGAGATCCGACTCTCCCATCTTGCGGATGCCCTTGATGCGCTTCTGCCGAACCATCACCTTGCCGCCGGGCGGCGCGAGCCGCGCGAAGCGCTGGCGCAAGCGGCGAATGTACGCCTCGGTGGAGAGAGCACGAGCCTTTCGCGGGACGAGCTGCAGGTCGATCTGCCCCTCGTTGGCAACCTCGAAGGTGTAGAGGCCCCACACCTTACCGCCGGCCAGGGTGAAGGCGCTCTCGACCAGGGGATCCTCCGCGACCTGCTGCTCGATCCGGCCGAGCAGCCGGTCCGTGGCCTCAACCGAGGCTCCGGTGGGCAGCTTGACCTTGATCATGACGCGCCCGTCGTCGAGGTTGGGCAGGAACTCGCTGCCCAGCGAGGGCACGACGAGCGCGACGGAGGCCGCGATCCCGACAGAGAGTGTCAGCACCAACCAGCGCCAGCGGAGAATCCGCGCGACGAGGCACCCGTAGCCGTGCTGCAGCCGCGTGAGCCAGCGCGCCCGTCCCCGCGACGCGCGTGGCCGTAAAGCGAGCGAAGCGAGCATCGGAACGAGGGTGAACGAGCACGTGAGGCTCACCGCGACGATGCCGGCCACCACCAGGATGAGCTCTCGGAAAAGCAGGGTGGTGATGCCCGAGATGAGCAAAAACGGGACGAACAGGGCAAGCAGCGTGACGCTACCCGCGACCACGGCGCCAGCGACCTGCCTCGTCGCCGTCACGGCGATGGTGTTCCGGTCTCCCCCATTTTCCCCGGCCCCATCCCCGGCCC
>CAYFWA010001261.1:0-1718 GCA_964346625.1 uncultured Myxococcales bacterium | reverse complement strand
GTCGCCCACCGCGTCGCCCACCGCGTCACCCTCCCTGCGTGGCTCGCCTTCCGCGACGCTTTCCGCGTCGCCTTCGAGAAACTCCAGGTGGCCGCGGGCCAGGCGGCTCCAGACCGTGTCGGTCTCGCCGGTGAGCGCCAGGTAGCGGCGGAAGTGCTCGGCGGCCTGTACCCGGCTGCCCACCTTCTCGAGGGCCAGCGCCAGGTTGAAGTGCCCATCGGCAAAGTCCGGGGCGGTGAGCACCACCCGGCGATACTCGGCGATGGCCAGCTCCAGCTCTCCCTCCTCGTCGTAGAGGTTGGCCAGGTTGTAGCGCGCCTCGGACAGGTCCGGATCCAGGGCCAGGGCGCGCTCGAAGTGCCGCCGCGCCTCTTGGGGCTCGCCGCGGCGATGGTGGGCGATGCCCAGGTTGGTGTGGGCCGCGGCCAGCGAGGGATCGAGCTCCAACGCCCGGCGGTAGGCGTCCATGGCCTCGCTCAGGGTCTGCGGGTCGTCGTCTTTGGACAGCCCCTCCACGAACCAGCGGTAGGCCTCCTGGTGGGGCCGGCGGGTCACCTCCCGGCGGGGCTCCTCGGCCGGCGGCGCGGCGGGCTGGCGCGCCGGTCGCGCCAGGTCCAGGATCCGCACCACGTCGTCTTGCAGCGTGCCCGTGTGGAGACTGAGCTGGAGCTGTCCGGAAGCGGCGTCGAAGGTGGCGTCCTCGGCCTGCACCCACATGCGGTCGCCGTCGGACATCACCCGCAGCCGCGAAAGCGGCCGGTCCACGTCCGGCAGCAGGGACCGCAGGGACTGGAGGTTTTTGCGTACCCGCTGCAACGACAGCCCCGCCTCGAGCAGATCCCGGGCCACCTTGATGCCGATCAGGTCGCTGAAGCTGTAGTAGCGGCGGTTGCCCCCCCCCACCCACCGGCTGATGAAGACGGGCTGGGGCCCGGACCCGATGCGGCTCTCGGACAGCCCGAACAGCCGGGAGACATCCTTGACGCTGAAGACCTCTTCCATGGTGCTCGACAGGCTCTGCGCGTTCGGCCGATTCGACGGATCGGACCGCTGCGCCGGCGCGGGGGCGGCCGGCGGCGGCGTCATCCGACTTCTCCTCGGGGTTCTCCTCGGGGTTCTCCTCGGGGTTCTCCTCGGGGTTCTCCTCGGGGTTCTCCTCCGTGGACGCGGCCCGCGCTGCGCGGGCGCACCCGCGCCTCCACGTCCATGCTCACCAGCAGCCGCTCACCGCGGTGGCTGGTGTCGATCTCCACCTGCACCTCGTGCAGGGCGCAGCCGGCGGCCCGCTCGGCCTCGCGCCGCGCCCGCTCGTGCAAAAGCTCGCGGATCAGGCGGTCTTGGCGAATCATCTCGGTGAGCCGCCGGGCTGCCGCCGCGTCCAGGGGATCCCGGATGTACTCGGCGCAGGCGGGTAGCGACACCTGGATCTGGATGCTGGCCAGGTAGCTCTGCTCGGGCCCCGGGGCGCCGTCGAAGGAGCCCTCGGCCAGCACCTCGGCCGCGCCCAGCAGGATCTCGAAGGCCGGCGGGGAGATCCACTCGCGGATCTCGCGCCGAAACAGCGCCACCTTCCGCGCGGCGGCCATGGGCCGGCGCTGCGGGGTCGGCCCGCTGTCGGACGCCCGGGGCGGGCTCGGGCGGAGGCTCGAGCTGGGGCTCGGGCTGGAGCTCGGGCTGGAGCTGGAGCTCGGGCTGGAGCTGGAGCTCGGGCTGGAGCT
>CAYFWA010001260.1:0-1718 GCA_964346625.1 uncultured Myxococcales bacterium | reverse complement strand
GGCCCCGGCCGCTTCGGCCCCGGCCGCTTCGGCCCCGGCCGCTTCGGCCCCGGCCGCTTCGGCTCCGGCCGCTAAGGCTCCGGCCGCTTTGGCTCCGGCCGCTTCGGCCCCGGTGCCCGTGGCCTTGGGCGCCGGTCCCGGCAGCCGGATCTCGCCGGTGGACTCGGGCGATTCCCACATCTCGAACAGATCGTCCCCGATGTCCTTGGGGATCTCCTCGCCGTCCGGGGTGACGTACCAGAAGGTGCCCCCGCGGTCCACCAGGCGGGCACCGTGGAGCTTGGGGGGCACATCGTCGCCCCGCCCCAGGGTGTCGATCAAGGTCTCGCCACCTCCGGCCACGGCGCCAGGCGCCGGAACGGTCGCGCCGCCGGCGCCGCCGCCCGTAGCGACGCCCGCGCCGGCGGCGGCGCCGCCGCCAGGAGCGACGCCCGCGGCGACGCCCGCGGCGACGCCGTTCACCGCCGCCGCCTGCTGGCGGTGCTGGGCGATGAGCTGGTTGGCCTGGGCCTCCGGGAAGGTGGTCCCGTCGGGCCGGCAGTAAAAGGCCTCGGCCTGTCCGCTGGCGTGGCGGCGCTCCACCACCTGGCTGCCCCGCAGCTCCATCGGCACGCTGGTGTCCTGCGGATCGATGACGTCCACCACGATGTCTTGAAACGCCGGCGCCTGCGTGCTGGCTTCCTCTTCGAGGTCATCGGCCACCTTGTCCCACTTGCTCATGACAACGCCTCCACATCAAGGAGCGCGATTATAACGCAACGATGCGAAATGATGCCACATCTTGTTGCCTGTGCGCCATCTGGGCCAGGGCGGTCAGGTCCCCAGGGCCGCCAGGGCGGCGTCCACGGTCTGGAGCACCAGGCGATACAGCTCGCCGAGCAGGCCCACCAGCAGGGGCAGCGACAGCAGCACGAGGGCCACGCCGCCCAGGGCCTTGACCGGGAGCCCCAGGAAATACAAGGGGAGCTGCGGCGCCACGCGGCCGGCGATGCCCAGCGTCAGGTCCAGCAGGATCGCCGCGGCGAGCACCGGCGCGGCCAGGCCGAGGGCCACGGTGAAAAAGCGCGCGGTGAGGTGGATCGCGAGGGCCGCCACCCGGGCCGGCGCCTCGGGGCCGAGGGCGGCCCCCACTGGCAGGGTGCGGTAGCTCTCGGCCACCGCCCGGATCACCAGCACGTGGCCGTCCACCGTGACGAACAGGGTCACGCCCAGCAGCAGCAAAAAGGCGCCCAGGGGAGAGGCGCGGGCGTGCGTGGGGCTGGCCAGCACCTCGGCCATGCGCGCCCCGCGAGCCGTGTCCATCAGGCGCCCGGCGGCCTCCAGGGCGCGCAGGGGGATGGCCACCAGCAGCCCGAGCAGCGCGCCCACCAGCGCCTCGCGGACCAGCAGCATCGACAGGGTCAGGGTCGTCTGGGGCAGCGGGCCGGCCGCGGCGTTGGCGGCCGGGTACACCACGGCCGTGAGCACCAAGGCGATGCCCAGCCGGGCGGTCATGGGCATGGCCCGGGCCGCGAAAAAGGGCGCGAGCATCACCAGGGGCAGCCACCGGGCGAGCACCAGGAACCCCACCGCCACCAACCGGTCGGCGTCGAAGGACTCGAGCAGGGCACCGAGCAGCTCCAAGGGGACCTCGGAAAGCGAACGCGACGTTCGCGGTTCAGGGGCCGGCGTAGCCGGGCCCTCGGGAGCCGGCGTAGCCGGGCCCTCGGGAGCCGGCG
>CAYFWA010001259.1:0-1718 GCA_964346625.1 uncultured Myxococcales bacterium | reverse complement strand
CAGGCAGCACAGCCGGAGCAGGCAGCACAGCCGGAGCAGGCAGCACAGCCGGAGCCAGTAGATGGCCTGGAGCCCGAGGCGGCCGGGGCGGCGCTCCATGCGCGAAACCTCGAGCTCACCGAGCGCGAACCCGATGGCGCCGAGGTGGAGCGGCGGGTTCGGCTCACCCTGAACGCCCTCGAGCGCGAGCTGCGCGAGCAGACGCTGATGGCGCTCGGCGCCTGGCTCGAGGCGCGGGTCAGCTACCTCGATCGAAACCTGTACATGTCACTCACGGGCTTGCTCCAGCCCGCCTGGGGCACCTGGCTCGGCCTGCTCCAGGAGCTGCGGCGCGCCCGGCGCGCCGTGCTCCGCGCGGGGGACGAACCCACGCGGGCGCGCCTTTCGCAGGCGACGCACCTGAATGCGCTGCTCGATCTTCTCGGCGTTTCGCTGCGGAGCCGGGAGCTCGAGCTGGCACAACCCCTCGCCGAGCTCTGCCGCCAGACCCTCGCGCCGGGCGCGCCCGTGCGCCTCCTGCTGTCGCTCCCCATCACGCTGCGCAACCAGATCTCCCACGGCCACCACCCCCCGGATCGGACCTGGTGGCGCCAGGCGGACGCCGCCTTGGCGCCGGCGGCCGCCCTGATCGAGGCACGGCTCGCCGCGCCGATGCACGAGAGCGGCGCTCGAAGGGACGAGCCGCGCGCGCCAAAAGAACACGGGGCGCGCACCTTCCCCGACGAGGGGCCCCGCTCCCAGCCCCGGTCCCCCTCGACCGCAGAGCCCGGCGGCGAGCCGATCCCTCCCTGGATCCTCCACCGAGACGGCGTCCGCTGGCACTTCAACGGGCTCACGCGCCAGCGGGAGGCGGTGTTCGTCAACCGCCACGGCGAGCGCTGGGCCAGCGCCGAGCACGGGGGGCAGGTGCTGCGAGCCTTGGAGCAGCTCACGGGCAAGCAAGCCGGCCGGCAGAAGGCCTTTCGCAAGATGCTCGGCCGCCTGGCGCCCGACTCGGCCAAGGGCGTGCTGCTCGACGATTTCCTCGTGGGGCCGGTGCTCGGCGAGGGCTCGTTCGCCCGGGTGCACCGCGGAATCCAGCTCAGCACCGGACGCCCGGTGGCGGTGAAGATCCTCCGTGACGGGGTCTCGGCCGACATCCGCGAGCGCTTCCAGCGCGAGGCCGAGTATCTGTCGCGCTGCGCCCACCCGAGCGTGGTGCTGGTGCTCGGCTACGGCGAGGCGGTCTGGATGCCGCCGCGCGAGCTGAGCCTCGCGGACGAGCCCTGGTACGACGCGTTCCGGCGGGGCGCGTCCCTCAAGACCTACATCGCCATGGAGCGCGTGGAGGGTCCCACGCTCGAGCGCCTCATCTCCCAAGCCTCGCAGACGGAGGAGCCCCCCTCTCAGACCGAGCTGCTGCGCTGGTTCCGTCAGGCCGCCGAGGCCCTGGCCGTGGTCCACGCCCACGGAGTGCTCCACCGCGACGTGAAGCCCAGCAACCTCATGGTGGGCGACGACGGCCGGGTGCGCCTGCTGGACTTCGGCGTCGCCAAGCTGCACCGCTCCCACCGCACGGCCCTCACCCGGGTGGGCGCGGCGCCCGGCACCCCGGCGTACATGGCCCCGGAGCAGCTCGGCCCCCGGGATGAAACCGTCCGCGCGGCCTGCGCTCAGCCGCGCGACCAGGCCGGCCTCGGCCTTCACGCGCCTCAGGGGGAACCGGCCGGCCTCGGCCT
>CAYFWA010001258.1:0-1718 GCA_964346625.1 uncultured Myxococcales bacterium | reverse complement strand
ACGGGGGACGGGGTAGGGGTGACCGGGAGAGCTCAGCGCTCGGTGTAGCCTGCGGAGGAGAACCAATAGACGCGTTTTTTCTTGCCCCACGGGGTGGGGATGTTCTCGATGCGGCCGCCGCCGGTGGGGCGGTGGTTGCGCTGGGTCCAGCCGCGGTTTTTCTTCACGGTCATGACCAGGGCGTAGCGCTCTTTTTGCCCGCGGCGACGCTTGAACTGGTAGTCGGCGGTGAGCACCTTGCCCCGATGGCGCACCTCGATCTCGGAGGCGAACAGCAGGTCGGCCTTGCCCGAGTCCAAAAAGCGCAGGATCACGAGCAGATCCCGGGTCAAACCGCCGGTGCCCTCCTGCCGGACGGCCAGGATCACCTCCTTGTTGCCGTTGCCGCTCAGATCCAGGGTACGAAACCGCAGCATGTCCTGCTGGGACTTGGCCATCTGGATGGGCACCGCGTAGTAGGCCCCGCCCTTCATGACGTCCTCGCCGATGTAGGCCACCCAGGTGCCGGCGATCACGAGCTGCTCGAGGGCCTCGCCCGTGATGAAGTTGCCCACCTCGTGGTGCAGCACATTGCCGGGCTTCAGGCCCTTGTCGCGCAGGAACTTGGCATAAAGCGCCTTGGCCGTGTCGTACTCGATGCTCCCCAGCGTCTCGGGCGTGATCCCGCCGGTGACCAGGATCGTGTCCGGCTTGCGGCTCACCCCGCCGTCGTGGTCCACGATGCGCAGGGTGGCCCGGAGCTTCGGCGTGCCCACGCCGTAGCCCGGCACCGCGCCGCTTTTGAAATGAAGCTCTGCGGCGTAGCCGCTGGGGAGCCGGAACACCCGGTGTTTGATGCCCTTGGCCCGGTAGGGGCGCGAGGCCCAGCGCACCCGCCCCTTGCGAAACCGCGCGTTGGGGGGGTGGATGCGCAGCACCCGGAGCTTGCCTCGGCGCCCGGGAAACAGCAGCTCCACCCGGTCCTCCCGGGTGGAAAAGCGCCGCGAGCGCACCACCTGGTCGTCGCTGACCTCGAGCAATAGGTAGGTGCCGCGGCTGTCGTGGGCGCAGCGCAGCTTGCCCACCAGATCCGCCTCGCCCTGCCACCGGCTCTTGTCTCCGCCGAGGGCCTGCCCGCCCGAGAGCCGCCGCACCGGCAGGTCCTTCCAGTCGCTGCGCAGCCCGTCGACGGAGATCGTCCCGTCGGGCACCCGGGTGCAGGGCACCGGGCTCGCGGCTCGCGCCACGCCTGCTCGTCCGCACAGCGAAAGAAACGAGAGCGTTAGCAGGGTCCCCAGCCAGGTCGTGACGGTGCGCATTGCTCCTCCTCGGTCGGTGGGTCGGTCACTCTCCGCTATCATTTGTCGCGGACCCCCTTGCGGGCCCGCTCACCGCATCCATCGCCTCCGGGCTCGGGCGAGACCGGTCCCGCGGAAGCGCAGGCGGCGCCGAGTATGTCAAGGCCGCGCGGCCTTGTCTAGCGGTCGGGCGTCGCGGTCGGGCGTCGCGGTCGGGCGTCGCGGTCGGGCGTCGCGGTCGGGCGTCGCGGTCGGGCGTCCACCTCGGATCACCGAGCGCGGCCCTTCGCCGCTGCCGTCCGCCGCCGCCTCGGCCCGCCCCGGGGGATCGGACCCGCGGGGCCGCTTGGCCGCGGGACCGCTTGGCCGCGGGGCCGCTTGGCCGCGGGGCCGCTTGGCCGCGGGGCCGCTTGGCCGCGGGGCCGCTTGTCCGCGGGGCCG
>CAYFWA010001257.1:0-1728 GCA_964346625.1 uncultured Myxococcales bacterium | reverse complement strand
GGGGGGGGAATTGTTAAAAGCTCCACTTTACGTCGGCCCACACCAGGTCGTTTTTGTCCCAGCCGCCGAAGGGAGTGTCTGCTTTGCCGTGGAAGATCATGGCGCCGAGGCCCACGCGCCAGGTGTCGGTGACCTTGTAGGCGATGGTGGGCGCGAGGATGAACGAGCCGTGGATCAAGTCCACGGCGCCCGCGGCGGTGATCAGCAGGGTCTGGCGAAGGAGCTGCAGCCTCACGAGGGCGACCACCGCGGCGAGCTGCCGCTCGGTCAAAAAGCCCATGAGCTCGCGGGGGTCGTCGGCGTCGCGGTCCAGCAGCGCCGCGTGCACGCCCTCGATCTGCACCAGCAGGGTCTGGCCCCAGGCGTACTCCACCGACAGGGCCGAGATCAGGCTGTGGTGCTCCACGCGCAGGTCCAGCAGCCCCGCCGACAGCGGCTCGGGCACCCGGTCGGTGCGCACGAAGCCGCGGTCGGGGAAGTAGGCCACGTCGAGCTTGAGGGCCACCTTCTCGAAGGCCTTGCCCAACGACAGCCCGAGCTGGTGGCCCCGGTGGTAGCGGGCCCGATACAGGGGGGAGCCGGCCAGCAGCGCTCCGAGGGCGCCCACGTTGAGGGTGCCGCCGGCGAACAGCTCCCCGTCCATGGCCGCCCGGTAGAAGTCGGCCTCCACCGCGAGGCCGGGCGTGCGATCCCAGCCGAACCAGTACTGCAGGCCGTAGTCCCAGCCCCGGTGGGCGCCCGAGAGGCGCAGCCCCACGCTCGAGGCGCTCAGGTCGTCGCGCGGCTGGCGGGTGGCCGTGATCAGGGGGTGGAGGTGCTCGCGGATGCTCGGGTCAATGTAGCCGTCCACCCGGGCCTCGGCCTCGGCCAGGGCGGCCGAGGCGCCCGGGCCCACCAGGGCGAAGTCGCTGCTCCACACGTCGAAGCGGTGGGGCTTGAAAAAGGGCTGCCACAGCGCCTCGACCTTGAGCCAGGGCAGCGGGTGCCAGGCGGCCTTGACCGCGAGCACCGGCAGGCGCAGGTCCTCGTCGAAGGCGAGCAGCCCGTGGCGCAGGTCCCGCGGGTTGACCACGTCGTTGGGGTTGATCCCCTCGTTGAGGCCCCAGGACACGATCTGCTGGCCGATGCGCAGGTCCACCGGGCCCAGGTACAGGTCCACGTAGGCCTCGCCGAGCTCCACCTCGGCGCGGCTGATCCACGCCTGGCCGTTGCCGAGGTAGAAGAAGTTCCCCTCGCGGGGCCGCTCGCAGGCCACCCAGTGCTCGAGCCGGGCCTCCAGCCGCGCCTTGGCCCAGCGCAAAAACCGGGTGTCCACGTGCAGCCGGCCCCGGGTGCGCAGCTCCCAGATGTCCTCGCTGGGCCGGCGGTCCCCGCTCACCCCCCGCCGCCGCCCTTCGTACTGGACGTCGAAGGCGGTATGCAGGTGGAAAAAGCCCCCCACCCGCACCCGCGGCACGAACCGCGGCGGGGCGGGCTGCGCCGCCGGCGCCCCGTCCGACGAAGGAGGCGACGACGCGGCCCGAGGCGGCGGCGCCCGCCGCGCCGGGGGCCCGGTGTCCTCGGGATCGCGGATGACCTCGTCACCACCCGCGCCGGCCGGCCCCTCGCGTCGCGGCGCCGGCCTGCCGTGTGGCGTGTCCTCGGGGTCGTAGATGACCTCGTCGCCGCCCGCACCACGCGCGCCGCCCTCGCCGCCCGCGCCGCTGGCCGGCCGCCCGCGTCGCGGCG
>CAYFWA010001256.1:0-1733 GCA_964346625.1 uncultured Myxococcales bacterium | reverse complement strand
GAGGAGGCGGCGCGACGGGGCGAGAACCCCGAGTGGATCGAAAAGGCCAGCTAGAACCCGGGGATCACCAGCCGAGGATCCAGCGCGTCGCCCCCCCAAACCCGGACGCGTAACATGCTGAAACAATTGGTTTGTTCTACTGAAAGCCGGATGAAGCGCGGCGGAAGGGGTGACCGCGCGGAATAAACGGCCTCTGCCCAGGGTTGAGGGAGAAGAGACGGAGAAGAAGGCCCGAGCGCTCAGTTGACGCAGCCCATGCGACGCAACAAACCCGACAGACGGCGTGCCGAGTTCGAAGCCCTGCTCGAGCCACACCTCGATGCGCTCTACGGCACTGCCCTGCGCATGACCCGCAGCCCCCAAGAGGCCGATGACCTGCTGCAGGAAAGCTGCCTGAAGGCCTGGCGGTTCATCGACCGGTACCAGGCGGGTACGAACTTCAAGGCGTGGATCTTCAAGATCCTCACCAACGTGTTCAACAGCCGCTACCGCAAACACCAGCGCGATCATCAGATAAGACGACAGGTGGAGCAGGACGGACACCAGACCCACGTGCTGGGCCAGGGGCCCGCGCGAGAGGCGCAGTCGGCCGAGTCGACGATCCTGGATCACCTCCTGTCCGAGGACATTCGAGAGGCCATCGGGCAACTCCCCCCCGAGTTCCGGATGGCCGTGCTCTTGTCCGACGTTGAGGAGTTTTCCTACAAGGAGATCGCCGAGATCATGGACTGCCCGGTGGGCACCGTCATGAGCCGGCTGTACCGCGCCCGCAGGCAACTCCAGCAGCTTCTGCACGAGCACGCCGTGGATCGCGGCATCGTGGAGGCCGCGCCCACCACCTCGGTCCCGGAGGACGCCCCCGGGGGACGCGACGAGCAGGCGGCGGTAATGGACCTTGCCGACTACCGGAGCCGAAGGCAACGCTGACGCCATGAACTGCCAGGACATGGAAAAGTTCATTCACGTCTATCTGGACCGCGAGTTCGCCGAGGAGGACCGCGCCGACTTCGAGCACCATTTGGCGAGCTGCGAGCGGTGTCGCAACCTGGCGCGATTCGAGCAGCGCTTCAAGCAGCAGCTCAAGACCGGGCTCTCCCATCCCCCTCTGGGATTGGACCAGCGCGAAGCGCTGCGCGATCGGTTGCGACAGAACCTGGACCACGCGCCGCTGCGGCGAGCGGATCACCCCGTGGGCCGGTGGGCCTTGCGGCTCCTGCCGGCCGCGGCGGCCGCCGGGCTCGTCCTCGCCCTGGTACTGCGCCCCGAGCCCGCCCCCCCGGCAGCGCTGATGCACTCGGTGGCCCTCGCCCAGATGGCCGCGCCGCTGGAGGTGCGCAGCGCCGATCCCCGGGCGGTACGCGACTGGTACGAGGGCAAGCTTGATTTCCGGATCGACCCTCCGCGCTTTCGCGACGGCCGCACCGCCCTGGTGGGGGGGCGGCTCGGGCACGTAGACCGCCAGCAGGCGGCGCATCTGATCTACCGCCGCGGAGAGCGGCGGATCAACGTGGTGATGTTCCGCCCCAGCACCAACCCCTTCGAGGGAATGCGGCGCCGGCGGATCGGAAACAAAAACGTCTACTACGGCCAGCGCCGGGGACAAACGGTGGCGGCCTTTGCCCACCGCGGGGTGGTCTACACCATCGCCGCAGAGGTCCCCCCCCGAGAGCTCGACGCCCTGGTGCGCGACGTGGTGGGTCCGATCCCCTTCCCGCCGGCGGCTCGCCGCTACG
>CAYFWA010001255.1:0-1734 GCA_964346625.1 uncultured Myxococcales bacterium | reverse complement strand
CGCGTGCCCGGTGCTCGCGCGTGCCCGGTGCTCGCGCGTGCCCGGTGCTCGCGCGCGTGCCCGGTGCTCGCGCGTGCGCGGTGCTCGCGCGTGCCCGGCCGGGGCCGGCAATAGATCCCTGCCATTGGACAAACGTTGTACCCCACGACATAATCGAGGACATGATCCCTCACCCCCGGCCCTCGTGGGCTCGCGCGGGAGCGCGTCGGTGTTTCCCCGGGTGACACGCACGACGAGCCCGCCGCAGAGCCCCCGGAGAGCCGGGGATGGAGAAACGGCCGATGATCTGCCCTGCCTGCAATTCTAAATACGAAGAATCAATAACTTTTTGCCCAAAGGACGGCACGGCGCTGGTCCCCGACGACAGTCAGGTCCAAAGCCGCGAGGGGCAGATCCTGGCCGAGCGCTACCGCATCGTGAGGATGCTCGGCGAGGGTGGCATGGGCGAGGTCTACGAGGCCGAGCACATCTACATCAAAAAGCGCGTCGCCCTCAAGCTGCTGCGCAACGAGATCACCTCCAACGCCGAGGCGGTGACGCGATTCCACCAGGAGGCGCTGGCCGCCTCCACCATCGGCCACGACAACATCGTGGCCATCGACGACTTTGGCCGGCTCCCCGACGGCTCCGTGTACCTCACCATGGAGTATCTGGCAGGGGAGCCGCTGTCGGATCTGATGCTCAAGGGCCGGCTGGAGCCGGGTCGATCCCTGGAGATCATAATGCAGATCTGCCGCGGCCTGGCGGCAGCGCACTCCAAGGGCATCATCCACCGCGACATGAAGCCCGAGAACGTCTCCATCGTGGCGGACAAGGACGGCCGGGATCTGGCCAAGATCCTCGACTTCGGCATCGCCAAGGTCACGTCCGCCGATTCGGGAGAGAACCTCACGCGCACGGGGACCATCTTCGGCACCCCGCATTACATGTCTCCCGAGCAGGCCATGGGGCGGCAGCTCGATCACCGCACGGACATCTACTCCGTGGGGGTGATCATGTACGAGCTGTTCACCGGCACGGTGCCCTTCAAGGCCGAGTCCTTCATGGGGATTCTCACCCAGCACATCACCGCGCTACCGCAGAACCCGCGCACCTGTGCGCCAGACCGGGAGATCCACCCCGAGATCGAGCGGATCATCCTCACCGCCATGGCCAAGGAGCCGGAGAAACGTTACCCATCCATGGTGGAGCTGCTCGAGGATCTGCAGAACGTGAAGCAGACCGTCACGGGCATGGGCGCCCCCGCCCCGGCGGCGGCCGCCGGCGGCGGGTGGGGGACCACCGCTGGAACCCAGGCCCGCCCCGTGGCCACCCCGCCGCCCGCGGCGGCGACGCCGGCCCCCACCCTGATGCCCAGCCAAGGGCTCCAGGCGACACCGGCGCCCCCCGGCCCCACGGGGGCCATGCCCGCCACGCCGGCCCCCGGAACCGCCCCGCCGCCCGGCACCGGTGCCATGCCCGTCAGCCAGGCGGCGCACGTGAGCTCCACCAGCCTGCCGCCCGGGCAGATCTCGGTGACCCAGCCCTCGGGAGGAGGCGGCGGTAAGATGGTGGCCATCATCGTGGTGGTGCTGCTCCTGCTGGGAGGAGGCGGCGCGGCCGCCTACTTCCTGGTGCTCCAAAAAGGCGGCGACTCCGAGTCATCGGGCGACGCGGTGGCCCAGGCCGACGGCTCCGATGACATGGCCGCGGACGACATGGCCGCCGGCGACATGGCCGCTGGCGACATGGCCG
>CAYFWA010001254.1:0-1735 GCA_964346625.1 uncultured Myxococcales bacterium | reverse complement strand
GCGCGAGCCCTGGGAGCGCTCGCGCGCCGCCTTCTTGGCCGAGGTGGATCGCTGCGACGCGCTGGGGATCCGGCACCTGGTGTTTCACCCCGGGGCCCACCTCGGGGGGCTGAGCGAGCGGGGCTGCTGCGAGCGGGTGGCCGAGGCGCTGCGCTGGACGCTGGACGCCCGGCCCGACAGCCAAGTGGTGCTCTGCGTGGAGAACACCGCCGGCCAGGGCACCACCATCGGGCACCGGGTGGAGCACCTGGCCCGGATCCTGGAGCGGACGGACGCCCCGGGCCGCGTGGGCGTCTGCTTCGACACCTGCCACGCCTTCGCCGCCGGCTACGACCTGCGGCTCGAGCCCGACTACGAGGCCACGCTGCGGAGCTGGGACGACGCGGTGGGGCTGGACCGGATCCGGGGCGTTCACCTCAACGACGCGCAGCGCCCGCTGGGCTCGCGCGTGGACCGGCACGCCAACATCGGCTTCGGCGAGCTGGGCGAGGCGGTCTTTCGCCGCCTGGTCAACGACCCCCGCTTCGCCCATTGCCCGGCCTGCGTGGAGACCCCGGTGAAGACTCACGGCGGACACGCCGGCGATCTGCAGCGGCTGCGATCACATCGCGCCCGCCCGGACACCCAGCCCGCCAGCTCGCAGTCACCGGACGGGGGTGACAAGCGCGATCCGGGGCGGTATCGTGCCGCTCGAACCAAGCCCCACCGCAACGAAAAATCCCGCGCGGGTCGCCAGCGCGGGGCCACCGCCACAGGACACCGCACCATGGATCAGGCCACCTTGAAACCCGCCCTGCTCGAGCTCATCCGCCGGGCGTCCACCGACCTGCCGCCCGACGTGGAGGACGCCCTCCATCGAGCCCGCCGCCGGGAGGCCAAGGGCTCGGGCGCCCGCGCCGCCCTGGACGCCATCGCGCAGAACATCGACATGGCGCGCGCCCAGTCCACGCCCATCTGCCAGGACACCGGCACGAATCTCTACTTCATCCAGGCCCCCCTCGACCTGCCCGAGCCCACGCTCTCAAAGGCGATCCTCGCGGCCACCCGGCAGGCCACGCGCAAGGGCTGGCTGCGCCCCAACGTCGTGGACCCGGTCACCGGCAGGAACACGGGGGACAACATCGGCCTGCAGAACCCGCAGATCCACCTGCACCAGCACCGCAAAAAGAGCCTCCGGGTGGACCTGATGCTCAAGGGGGGCGGCTGCGAGAACGTCTCCACCCAGTACACCCTGCCCGACGGCGCGCTCGGCGCGGGCCGGGATCTCGCCGGGGTGGAGCGCTGCATCGTGGACTCGGCGCACCAGGCCCAGGGCAAGGGGTGCGCCCCCGGCATCTTCGGCGTGGGCGTGGGCGGGGACCGGCTCAGCTCCTACGCGGTGGCCAAGGAGCAGCTCCTGCGCCCGCTCACCGACGAAAACTCCGACCCGGCCCTGGCCAGGCTCGAAAGGCGCTGCCACCGCACCATCAACCAGCTCGGCATCGGGCCCATGGGCTTCGGCGGCAAGACCACCTCGCTGGGGGTGAAGGTGGGCATCGCCCACCGCCTGCCCGCCAGCTACTACGTGTCCATCGCCTACATGTGCTGGGCCTGCCGCCGCTGGACCCTGGTGCTGCGGACCGACGGGCGCTACCGCCTGCAGACGGCGGACGGCACCAAGGCCCGCCGCTGACGCGCGTCATCCAGCTCCTTGACCTCGGCACCCAAAGCCACGACACGCGACGACACGCGACGA
>CAYFWA010001253.1:0-1740 GCA_964346625.1 uncultured Myxococcales bacterium | reverse complement strand
GCCGGGATGGATCGGCGCCCTGAACGATCAGATAATTCGTGATCGGGGCCTAAGGATGTGCCGCGAGTCCACGCCGGTGGTGGTGTTCCCGGAGGGCTCGCGCTCCTGGGACGGGGAGCTGCGCGAGCGCATCCAGCCCGGCGCCATGCGCGCAGCCTGGGAGCAGGGCCTGCGCATCACGCCCTTCGCCCTCGACGGCACCCGCTGGGTGTTTCCCCCCAGCATGGATCGCTTCCACCGCGGTCAGCGAGTGGCCATCGTCATCTCGGATCCGCTGACCCCCGAGGACTACCCGGACGGCGACGCCTACGCCGCCGCCGCCTGGGCCGCGGTCCAGCAGTGCTTCGCCCGGGCTCGCGCGATGCGTCGGAGCAGCGACTGGCGGCACTACCCCGCGGTGTGATGCGCCGGCGCGCGGGTGGAAGCCAGGCGCTGCGTGGGGCCACGCTCGCCCTGCTCACCGTGGCGCTGCTGGTGGCGGCGGGTTGGCTGCGACACCAGCGCCCCCCCCCGCCCCCTCCCCCGCGGGCCGCGTCCCGCGCCGCGCCGGATCCCAACGCGCAGCGGCGGCAGCGGCTGCGGCAGATCCAACGCGCCGCGCGCCAGAGGTCGCCCCGACCCCAACGCCCGGCGACAGGCCCGGCGCCCCGACAACCCGCCGCGGTGGAGGCCTTCACGCTGCGGCTCGCCGCCCGCCAGGCCGAAGCCGCCGGGAATGGCCGGGCGTGCCTGGCGCGGCTGGATCGCGCCGACGCGCTCACCCGGGACACGGCCACCCGCTGGCAGTACCTACGCGGCCTCTGCGAGCTGCGCGCGGGACGCTGTGACCGGGGACGGACGCGCTTGCGGCGAGCGCTGCTCGCCTCCCCCGGGGGACGCAACGCCGCTGCCATCGAGCTCCAGATCCAATCCCTGGTGGACCAGCGTTGCCCCGCCCACGCGGGGCCGCCGGCGGCGCAGACGCGACGCCTGCTACTCTCCGTGCCCCGGGAGCGACGCCTCGGACACCTGGAGGTCTGCCGCGACCAGGGCCAGCGGCTGCGGACGCTCTGGAAGAAGCTCTCGGAAGCTCAGCGCGCCCCCCTGCGAGCGGCCTATCACAACGCCACCATCGAGGCGGCCAAGTGCGCCGGCTGGCTGGGTCGATGCTCCGAGGCCTGGGCCGGCTGGCGGGAGGCCTACCACCGTCGCTACGCCGGCTCGCTGCCCGCGGCCCACGTGGAGCGCCTCGCCCGGCTGGCCTTTCCCCGCCAGGTGAAGCTCTGTCGCCCACCGCCTCCCCGGCGAGACACGGCGCCACCGATGGTCGGTTCCTCCCGGCGCCAGGATGCCGGCTCCGCAGTTGACACCGAGCCGCCCAGACCGTAGGTACCAAACGAGGTTCGTGCCCTCCCCGGTGCCCCGTGGCGTCCGTTGCCTTGACTCGCCCAGACAGGCTCTTCCCCTGCGGTGGCGCGCACATTTCGATCCGGAGCGAGGAGCCGTTCCGCTGAAGGATTCGCGAGGTTCTACGTCCGTGGCGCACCCCTACCAGTCGTTTTTGCACCGATTGCTCAAGCCCGCCCGGTATCTGGGCGCTGAGTACGGCGCGGTACGCAAAAACGGGCCCGCCGTGCGCAGCCGCTTCTGCCTGGCGTTCCCCGACACCTACGAGCTGGGCATGTCCCACCTCGGCCTCAAGGTTCTCTATGAGCAACTAAACGCCGCCCCCGAGCTGCTGTGCGAGCGGGTCTTCGCCCC
>CAYFWA010001252.1:0-1745 GCA_964346625.1 uncultured Myxococcales bacterium | reverse complement strand
GGAGGGGACCCGCGCGATTCACTCGCGCGGGGAGGGGGGATGGGACATCCCCCCTGAACGATTACCCGATCAGCGACGCTCAATCCCACCAGCGAAACGCCGGGACCTCGCTCCACGGCAGGATCAGGCCGGCAGATCGCTGCTGCTCCAGGATGCCGCCGTAGACCACCATCGAGACCATCGTCTGGACCTCGCGTCCGACCGGAACCTGCGAGCGCAGGCGGCTCACGTGGGCGAAGGCATCGGACGGGATGGTCTCGCCCGACTTGGACTCCACCGCGATCAGCTCCATCCCTCGCTCCACCAGCAGGTCGACCTCCAGCCCCCGGCGGTCGCGATAGAAGCTGGTGGCTGTGGGTTGGCCGCGATGCAGCCGGGCCTTGCACACCTCCGCCGCAACCCAGGTTTCGAACAGGGCACCCCGGAGGGGATGAACCCGGAGCTGTTCCGGCGATCGGATTCCCAGTAGGTAGCACGCGAGGCCCGTGTCCCAAAACAGCAGCTTGGGGGCCTTCACATGCCGCTTGACCCAGCTCGCGTGGAAGGGAGGGAGACGGTGCGCGATGTAGGTCGTTTCCAGCACGGAGAGCCATGAGCGTGCTGTGTTGTGGCTGACCCCGACGTCGCCGCCCAGGCTGGAAAGGTTCAGAAGCTGGGCGGTGCGCCCCGCCGCCAGTCTTAGAAACGTTTGATACGAGGTGAGATCCGTCACGTTCAGTACGCGCCGGACATCCCGCTCGACGTAGGTCCCCACGTACGCGGCATACCAGTCCTGCGGGGGGACCCGACGGTCAAAGACTGCCGGGTAGCTCCCGGACCACAGCGCCTCCCAGATGTCAGTGGGTGCGTTGTCGAACCGCTGGATCTCCGACCAGGAGCAGGGTAGGAGGGTGAGCAGCGCCGTCCGGCCCGCCAGGGACTGCGTGACGGACTCCAGGAGCTGTAGGTTCGCCGAGCCGGTGAGCACGTATCGACCCGGATCCGGTCTCTCGTCCACCTCCGCCTGGATGTAGGACAGTAGCTCCGGGACTCGCTGGACCTCGTCGATCATCGCCCCGTCCGGGTAGGCATTCAGCAATCCGCGCGGATCTTCGGCTGCGTATGTCCGAAGCTGGGGGTCCTCCAGATTGAGCCGGGGCCGGTCCGAGAAGGTTGCCCGGCAGAGCGTGGTCTTGCCAGACTGCCTGGGCCCGGTCACGGTTACCACGGGAAACGTCTCGCTGGCTCGCAGCAGCCGCTCTTTCAGGTCACGTTGGATCATCCCACGAGCGTCCGTCAGCCCAAGCTCATCGGTGCACCCCGGTCCGTCAGTGCCGAGCACCGACCGTAGAATGGCCAGGGCCAATTGTCAATCAGATTCACAATCTGCCACGTGGTGAAATTTGTAGCATTATTACAGTGTGTTCCGATCGTCCGTGTGGCTCTCTGCGCTCCGGGACGGACCGGGTTCACGCCGAGCCCGGGCGGTGGGTGCTCTTGCGGGGCAGATCCAGGCGCTTGATGTAGTTGGACAGGTTCTGCGGGGTGATGCCCAGGGCGGCGGCGGCGTCCTTGCGCACGCCCCCGTGGGCCGCCAGGGCGTCCAGGATCAGGGCGCGGGTGACGTCGCGCAGGTAGTCGGGCAGGAACCGCCCGGCGAGCCGCTGCTCCAGAGCCACCGGGTCGGCGGCGCCCGCCGCCGCCTCCGTGGTGGCTTCGCGTGCGGCGCGCGCGGCGCGCGCGCCGCGCGCGCCGCGCGCGGTCGG
>CAYFWA010001251.1:0-1596 GCA_964346625.1 uncultured Myxococcales bacterium | reverse complement strand
CGCGCCCGGGGCAAGCACAACCGGGGGGCGCGCCCGGGGCAAGCACAACCGGGGGGCGCGCCCGGGGCAAGCACAACCGGGGGCGCGCCGAGCGCTGCGCCCCGGGGGCGCGCCGAGCGCTGCGCCCCGGGGGCGCAGCGCGGCCGAGGGCGGGCTTCAGGCCTGCAGGCGGAACATGGGCACGATGCCGCCGCCCTGGCTGACGTTGATCACCGAGCCGCGGGCGGCGCGACCGAGGGAGCCCGCGTAGCGGCCGCCGAACAGGTAGGGATTGAGGTTGATCTTGTGGGTGACGAACCGCAGCTCCGGCTCGAGCACGGGCAGGGGCTCCTCGGGGATCTCGGCGTAGGCCTGCACGATCCAGGTGCCCGGCACGCGGGCCGCCTGCTCGAGCAGCTCGCCCCAGGCCCCGGGCGCGGTGTCCCGGCCGATGGCCACGTCCTTTCCGCCGTAGCCGCTCACTGGCTTGAGCACCAGCTCCGGCCGCGCCGCCCGTGCGAGCTCGAACAGGTCGGCGCGCTTCCCGGCGTAGGTGGTGAACCCCGGCTCCAGGACGCGGGTGAAGGGGACGCACTGGCGCTTCATCCGGTTCTGGGCGTCGGAAAACAGCGGGTCGTAGCGCTCGTCCGACAGCACGGCGAAAAAGGACTTCTGTCCCGGGACCTTGGCCGCGAAGGGGTTGACCACGCACACGTGGTGACCCTCGTAGGCCGCGAGCAGGTCCCGGACGCCGGGCTCGTCGCGGTGGGCGAGCAGCTCCTTGATGATCACCCGGCGGTAGACCACGTTCACCGCCGTCCCGGCGGCGTACAGGGTGTCGCCGCGCAGCTCGAGCTCCCGGGGATCGGCGATCACCGTGGGCAGCCCCGCGCGCGCGAAGTAGCGCTTGACCGCGGCAAACTCGTGGCGGGTCTTGACGTCGCGCCAGTCCACGATGGCCACCGCGGGGGTCTCCGAGCCGTTGAAGTACCACAGCGCCTCGCGCACGGCCTCGGCCAGAAAGGACCGGCAGCACGAGCCGCGGAGCTGTGAGGCAAAGGGCGCGTCGGCGATGAAGGGGAGCTGCTGAAACACCTCCTCGCGCTGATCGGTCCAGGCCACGCCGGCCGGGCTGTCGGCGTTGAGCTCGATGAACCGCACCCGGTCGCCCACCATCAGGGCGTCGGGGCGGGCCACCAGCACCTGCCGGGGCAGGCCGCTGGGAAGGCTGGCGAGCCGCTGCGAATCGGGGTCGAGGCCGATGAGGCGCTGGATCTCGGGGTGCTCGGGCATGGCGCGGATCACGCGCTCGGCGCAGGAGAGCAGCAGCTCGGCGCTGCGCTGCAGCCGCCGGTCCTGTCGCGGCGTGAGAAAGCAGGGGCGCAAAAACGTCGGGATGGGCCCGTCGGCGAAGGTGATGCCCATCTGCTCCTGGTCGGCGTACAGCTCGTCGAGCAGGGCCTGGCACTGCCCGGCGTGTTGCTGCAGCCAGCGGTGGCAGTGCTCCACGAAGCTCGCCGCCACGGGGGCGGCGGGGTCGGCACCGGCGGGGTCGGGGGTGGCTGCGTCGTCTTGCGGATCGGTCATCAATGCTCCTCGGGGCCTGGGCGCGATTCC
>CAYFWA010001250.1:0-1748 GCA_964346625.1 uncultured Myxococcales bacterium | reverse complement strand
GCCGTGAACCCGCCAGCGTCCCCACCGGCGTCCCCGCCAGCGTCCCCGCCAGCGTCCCCACCGGCGTCCCGGCCAGCGTCCCCACCGGCGTCCCCGCCAACGTCCCGGCCGTGAACCGGACAGCACTGACCCACAAAACCGATTTTATTCCCCACGGTTTTCGTACATCTACCCACTTCGGAGGGGGCGGAGTTCTGCGTTGACACGGTATCCGGCCAGCCTTACCTTGTCTCCGCCATGCCCAAACGGGATTACTATGAAATCCTCGGCGTCGCCCAGGATGCGTCCGCTGGAGACATCAAGCGGGCGTATCGTCGACTGGCCGTGAAGTATCACCCCGACCGCAACCCCGGCAACGACGAGGCCGAGGACAAGTTCAAGGAAGCGGCCGAGGCCTACGAGGTGCTCAGCGACGCCGAGAAGCGGCGGCTCTACGATCGGTTCGGCCACGAGGGTCCCCAGCAAGCGGGCTTTTCGGGCTTCGGCGACGTAGAGGACATCTTCGCCCACTTCAGCTCGCTGTTTTCCGACTTCGGCGACTTCTTCGGCCGCGGCCGCCGCGCCACCCAACGGGGCCGGGACGTGGTGGTGGAGCTCGACCTCGATTTCATGGAGGCCGTCAAGGGCGTCTCCAAGACCGTGGACGTGAACCGCCCCGCCACCTGCGAGACCTGCGACGGCAGCGGCGCCGAGCCCGGCACCCGCCCCCAGATCTGCACCGACTGCAACGGCCAGGGCGTGGTGATGCACCGCCAGGGCATCTTCACCGCCCGGCTCACCTGCCCCGTGTGTCACGGGGCCGGCAGCATCGTCAAAGACCCCTGCCCCGACTGCGAGGGCGCCGGCCGGGTCCCCAAAGAGGAGTCCATCAAGGTCACCATCCCGCCCGGGGTGGACGACGGCCAGAGCCTGCGCATCAGCGGCAAGGGCGAGGCGGCCCCTCCCGGGGGCCTGCCGGGCGACCTGTACGTCGCGCTCCACGTGGAGACCGACGAGCGCTTCGCCCGCGAGGACGCCGACATCTATTGTGAGATCCCCATCTCCTTCCCCCAGGCCGCCCTCGGCGCCACGGTCTCCATCCCCATCATCGGCGGCGAGGCCGACTTCGAGGTCAAGCCCGGCACCCAGCCCGGCCAGATCGAGGTCCTCAAGGGCGAGGGCATCCCCCGGCTCAACGGCTACGGCAACGGCGACCAGATCATCCGCTTCGTGGTGGAGGTCCCCAAGAAGCTCAACAAGAAGCAGCGCGAGCTGCTCAAGGAGCTCGCCGACACCGAGGGCACCTCCGTCGGCTCCAAACGAAGTTGGTTCCGCTGAGGCCTGCCGCCCCCCCCAACCAGCCCCACGGAGACAATGGATGACCGAGAATGGGTATCCCCCCGGTTGGGACGACGCGCGCGTCCGCGGTGTGCTCGACCACTACGTCCATCAGTCCGACGAGGAGGCCGCTGCAGAGGATGACGCCTCTTTCGATGACATTCACTCCACGACCATGGATGTCCCCATAGAGCTCGTCCCCGCCGTGCGTGAGCTCATCGCAAAGCAATCATCACACGGAAGCTGAGCGCATCTTCTCGCCCCGCCGCCTACGCCCCCGACGCCCTGTACCGAGGGTCTGATCAGGATCTCCGTCCGAGTAACCTCACAACTGCGAGGCGCTTTTCCGCTTGCTTCCCATGAACCGATTCCCAGCCCGTTAGGCCCCGATCACGAATTATCTGATCGTTCAGGCCGCCGATCCATCCCGG
>CAYFWA010001249.1:239-1749 GCA_964346625.1 uncultured Myxococcales bacterium | reverse complement strand
TCAGGGAGAAGTCCTGCCAGATCTGCGCAGAATTTGCTCGGTAAGGGACTAAACGACCTCGAGCGGCGCCCCTCCCGAGCCGGCGATGGGGGCTGAAGCCGCCGCGCGAGGCCGGCGGCGTCTGCTCGTGTCGTGTGCGGCGTGCGGCGTGCGCCGCCCCATGGGAGGCGGGCGCACCGTCGCCGCCGCAGTGGGGACGTGTCCGGCGGGGCGCCGATGGCGCGGGGTGCCGATGGCGCGAGGCGCCGATGGCGGAGACCCCCTACGGCAGCAGGTCCAACAGGAAGGGGCGGCAGTCCATCAGATCGGCGCGGCGCTGGTAGTTGGCGTCCGGCACGTTGAGGTAGCTGTAGTTGCTGGAATCGGTGAGGGGGCCGGTGGCGTCGTTGGAGTACAGCTCGAAGTGGAGCATGGACCAGGTGCCCGAGCTCATGGAAAGATCTCCCATGGTGGCGATCTGCTGTCCCGCGGCCACCGCCGATCCCACGGTGAGGCCGCCGGGCAGCCCCCCGTCGTCCACCTCGCCGTAGCGCACGGTGAAGTCGCCGTGGTCCACCACCAGGGCGTAGGTGCCCATGTAAAACGGGTAGTAGTCCACGATCACGCCGTCGGCCACGGCGTAGATGGGCGTGTCGTCGTTGTAGGGGTAATAGCTTGTCTGGTAGGCCAACCCACCGTCGGGGGTCCAGTACAGATCACAGCCCGCGTGGACGCGTCCGCCGGAGCGGACCGCGCCAAAGGAGGCGGTGCTGGCCGGATCGTCGAAGTGGCTCAGGATCAGCCCCGGCTCGTCGGCCAGGGGAAACACCATCGGCGGGTTCACCGGGGTGAAGCGCACCTCGTCGGTGGCCAGGACCTGCTGTTGGGCGTCGAGGCCCGTGAGCACCAGCACCCGCTCGTAGCCCACCCCGCTGAAGGTGTAGACGTGGCTGCCCGAGGCGGCGTCCAGCGGCTCGTCGTGAAGCGGCCAGCCATCGGCCTCCAGGGTCACGTAGCGCACCGCGTCGCTGGCCGAAAAGCGGATCTCCACCGGGTTTTGTACCTCCTGCTGAGGGGCGGGCGCCTGGATCTCCACCCATGGGGCGGGGGCAGCGTCGGGGGCCACGGCCCCGTCGGGAGCCGGGCCGCCGCCGTCGGTTGCGTCCAGGGTGCTGGCGTCGGCCGTGGCGCCGGCATCCGGAGATCCCCCCGCGCCGCCCGAGCAGGCGCCCAGCGCCACGAACATCGCGGCGGCGGTGAACAGGAACGCGGGACCGCGGCGCGAGGGTCGCCCGGACCGGTGGACGCGCCGCCCCAGGCCTCGGTGGTCCGGGCCACCTGCGCGTGTGCGGGAACCCGGGGAGCAAGAGGTCGCCAACGAAGAGATCATGATCGACTCACTGGTTGATGTTGCTCGGGATGCGGAGAGGACTACGACATCATGGCGTGGGGCAAGCGCGGCGGTCAAGCGGGTCGAGCGGGTCGAGCGGGTCGAGCGGGTCGAGCGGGTCGAGCGGGTCGAGCGGGTCGA
>CAYFWA010001249.1:0-139 GCA_964346625.1 uncultured Myxococcales bacterium | reverse complement strand
GGGAGCAGGCGCGGGCGGATGGGGGATGAAGAGCGAGCCATTTGCGCTGTGGGCAACAGTCCAACGGTACACGCTTAACCGGCGTCGCGAGAACAACTTTCCCCCAGGGTTCGGGTCGAAATCGTGCTTCTGGAGCCTC
>CAYFWA010001248.1:0-1751 GCA_964346625.1 uncultured Myxococcales bacterium | reverse complement strand
GCGCCTCGGCGCCCTCGGTGCGTCGAACTTATTCTTGCGCGAGCCCTTAGTCCCTGCCTGCGAGCGGTGAGCTGATCCGGCGCGGGGAGGGGAGGTGGTGGTGGGGGGGGCCGTGGCCGTTGATCCGGGAGAGCGCTGGCCGTAGACTCGGGGGCTGCGAGAAGCGGATATCATGCGGTTTCCACTCGTTCGGGTCGGCCTCCAGTTCGAAAACGACATCTCGTTGGCGCGCCAGCGGTTGCAGCGCGTGGCGCAGATGGCGGGGTTTTCGGTTACGGACCGGACGCGCATGGTCACGGCGCTGTCGGAGATCGCGCGCAACGCCTTCCAGTACGCGGGGGAAGGGGTCATCGAGCTGTTCGCGGTGCAGCGGGGAAAGCACTACTTCCTCGACGCGGTGATCACCGACAAGGGGCCTGGCATCCCCGACCTCGACGGCGTGCTGGACGGCCGCCACGAGTCCAAGACGGGCATGGGCCTGGGCATCACCGGGGCGAAGCGGCTGGTGGACCGGTTCGACATCCGGACCGACGCCGAGCAGGGCACCCAGGTGATCCTGGGCAAGCGCTTCCCGCCGGACCGCAAGGTGTCCGCGGACCAGATTCGGCGCTGGACCGTGGAGCTGGCCCGCGAGACCCCCAAGGACGTCTACGAGCTGCTACAGATGCAGAACCAGGAGCTCGTGGGCATGATGAACGAGCTGCGGGCCAAGGAGCGGGAGCTGGACAACCAGCTCTCGCGGGCCGAGTCGCTCAACCAGGAGCTGCAGTCCTCGAACCAGCAGCTCGAGCAGGAGATCGAGCAGCGGCGCCGGGCCGAGCGGGAGCTGGTGGAAGCCAAGGAGGTGGCCGAGTCCGCCGCCCGCGCCAAGGCCGAGTTCCTGGCCAACATGAGCCACGAGATCCGGACCCCCATGAACGCGGTGATCGGCATCACCCGCCTGCTGGCCGAGGAGCCCCTGGAGCCCCAGCAGCGCGAGTTCGTGGGGATGATCCAGTCCAGCGGCGAGGCCCTGCTCGCCGTGATCAACGACATCTTGGACTTTTCCAAGATCGAGGCGGGCAAGCTGGAGCTGGAGAAGGCTCCGGTGGAGCTGCAGGGCTGCGTGGAGGCGGCGCTGCTGTTGCTGGCGCCCACGGCATCGCAAAAGGGCGTGGAGCTGGTCTGCGAGCTCGAGCCGGACGTGCCGCCGGTGATCCTGGGTGACGTGACCCGCCTGCGGCAGATCCTGTTCAACCTCATCGGCAACGCCGTGAAGTTCACCCCCGAGGGCGAGGTGGCGGTGCGGGTCACCCTCGTGGAGCCGTCGGATTCGTCGGAGCCATCGGAGTTGGCGGAACCGTCGGAGCCATCGGAGTTGGCGGAGCCATCGGAGTTGGCGGATACGTCGGATTCGTCGGATACGTCGGAGCCATCGGAGTTGGCGGATACGTCGGATACGTCGGATTCGTCGGATACGTCGGAGCCATCGGAGTTGGCGGATACGTCGGATACGTCGGATTCGTCGGATACGTCGGAGCCATCGGAACCATCGGAGCCGTCGGAGACCGCGGCGCCCGCGACGCCCGCGGATTCGGCAACCGGCGCGGGGGAGGGCGCCGGGAGGCGGGCAAAGCGGGTTACCGCGCGAGAGTCGAGTAGGACCGAAATCCCGCAAAAAGACGACCAAACGTCTTTCCCTGCAGCGCCGCGAAGCGCGCCGATTGGGGGTGAGCCCCGAAAAACCGCGCTTTTTCGGGGCGAGGGGGGAT
>CAYFWA010001247.1:0-1752 GCA_964346625.1 uncultured Myxococcales bacterium | reverse complement strand
AGCCGGGCGCCTCGGCGCCCTGAACTGGACACCTTATTCGTGACCGGGGCCTCAGTCGCAGCGACGGGAAAGCGACGGGAATCAGCGGCGGCGGCGGATCCACAGAAGAGAGACCAGGGCGAGCATGAGGGTGGCCAGCGCCGTGCCCCCGTCGGCATCGCCGACCCCGGGGCGCGAGGCCTGGCAACCGCACTCGCGGTGGACCTCGCACTCCCAGATGGCGTCATCGGGGATCTCGCAGTTGTCGGCGCTTTCGCAGCCCACGCCCTCCACGATGATCACCTTGGGGGACTCGTTGGGGTCATTGGAGTAGATCACCAGCTCCTCATCGGCCGGCCCGGGCAGGTTGGGGCGGAAGATCACGGGCAGGTAGACCACCCCGTCGGGATCGATCTCGAAGCGCGGCGGGTAGGGAACGAAAAACGGCGGATAGACCCGCGCCTCCCCCCGCAGCAGCGCCGCCCCCACGTTCTGCATGGGCAGCTCGGCCTCCACCTGCTGTCCCACGATGGCCGCGCCCACCATCATCCGGCTGGGCGCCCTGAGATCGGGCAGCTCCAGGGCGAAGGACTCCGGGCCTGCCACCCAGTAGTCGTTTTGGTCCTGGATGGGGATGGGGATCTCGAAAAGCTGCATGGAGAAGATGGTCTGGTTCAGCAGCTCGAGCTTGATCTCGGGGAACACCGAGACCGACGCGTAGTGGGTCACCGCCCCCTCCCAGGTGGCCCGCTTGTAGTCGTGCTTGAGGGTGGGGTTCACCGGGAGCCACTTCTGCTCGTTTTCCACGGTGAACTCCAAGGGGGGCACCTCGTGCTCGGGGTTGGTGTTGTCCGACTCCACCACGATGCGGCGGCCCTCGAGCCGCGATCCCGCATAGCCGGTGATGTAGACCTCCAGCCAGAAGTCGGCGATCTGGTCGATGCCCTCGAGCTGAGGCATGAGCATGGCCAGCAGCTCCAGCAGATCCACCCGGAACAGGCGGGTGTAGGGGACGTCGTCCTGCACCTGCAAGGGGCGGAAGGGGTTGCCCTGCAGCAAAAACGGGGTGAAGCGCTTCTTGTCGTACAGCCCCATGTGGATGTCGGGTACGTAGGGGATGTCGAACTCCTCCTGGATCACGATCCCCCCCGGCAGCGTCACGTCCATGCGGGCCGACAGATCGAAGTCGATGGTGTAGTCCATCTCGTAGCTGCCCCCCAGGGGCAGGCCGCGGAAGCTGAGGTTCGGGCCTGGCCGGGGCGGCCAGGAGCCCACGGCGTGGCCATCCATCTCGAGCTTGTAGCCACAGCCCAGCGCAAAGACGAAGCGGACCTGGATGGGGGAGCTCGCCGGGACCCATCCCGTGTCGATGTTGATATCGCACAGGTTGTCGATGGCGAGATCCTCGTACTCGAAGCGGATGGGCGTACGGACCTCGTCGGCGTAGTCCAGGGGGTTGGTGGTGCCGCCGTCGGGCAAGGGGCCGGCGTCGGGCACGCCCGCGTCATCGGCCCGGCTCGGCAGGCTGCCTGCCGACAACAAGAGCAACCCGGCGAGCACGCCGAGGATTCCATGGCGATATGGTCGTTTCTTCATGATTATCGGCAATCCTTCATGCTGGATCATCGCGCCACGCTGCGTCATTTGTCAACCATCTCTTGGGATCTCTTTTCGATCACCCTCCTCGCCGCCCTCCTCGCCGCCCGCCTCGCCGCCCTCCTCGCCACCCTCCTCGCCGCCCTCCTCGCCACCTTCCTCGCCGCCCTCCTCGCC
>CAYFWA010001246.1:0-1754 GCA_964346625.1 uncultured Myxococcales bacterium | reverse complement strand
GGGGGAGTCGGGGGAGTCGGGGGAGTCGGGGGAGCGGCCCGCACGGCGGGCGGCGACGGGGAGATGGAAGGTGACGCGGGTCCCCTCATTGCGCAGGCTGCGGATCTCCAGGCTGCCGCCCACCAGGTGGGCGCGTTCGCGCATGCCGATGAGCCCCGCCCCTTGGGGCTCATCGATCTCGAGGTCGAAGCCGTGCCCGTTGTCGTACACCGACAGCAGCAACTCATCGTACTCTTGAACCAGGGAGACGGACACCTGATCGGCGCCGGCGTGGCGGCTCACGTTGGTGAGGCTCTCCTGCAGGATGCGGTAGGTGCACAGGGCCTCCGCCGGGCTGAGGCCGGGGATGACCTCGGGCACCCGCAGATCCAGCGTCACGCCGATGTCGGTGACCTCCTGAAACTGGTCGCAGAGCTTGACCACCGCGGGGCCCAGGCCCAGGTCATCGAGCAGGGGGGGGCGCAGCCCCTGGCACACGCGGCGAAGCTCCGCGGCGGCGCGCTCCACCAGCTCGGCGATGCCGCGCACGGTCTCGGCCGCCTGCTCCGCCGTGTCGGGGGGGCGCTTTTGCAGCAGGCCGAGCTCGAAGCGCATGGCGGTGATGATCTGACCGAGCTCGTCGTGCAGGTCCCGCGACACGCGCTCGCGCTCGGCCTCCTGGGCCATCAAAATCCGGTGCGAGAGCTGCTTGAGACGCCCCTCGGCGCGGCGGCGCTCGGTGACGTCCGTGAGGATGGCCAGCACGCGAGGCGCGTCGTCTTCGTAAAACACGCTACCGCGCACCTCCACGTCGAAGGGCGTGCCATCCTGGCTCACGGCCCGGGAGTCGAGGCGCACCTGCTTGTGTTTGCGGAGCTGCCGTCGGAAGTCGTCGTAGATCTGGAACTGGTCCGCGGGGATCAGGGTGCGCACGTCGACGCCGGACAGTCCCTCCGCGGGAAATCCGAACATGGCGCCAGCGGCGGGGTTGGCCTCCTGTACGCGCCCCTTGTCGTCGAGCACGAGCAGGGCGTCGGTGGCGGTGTGAAACACGCTCCGAAAGCGGTTTTCCACGGCCCGCAGGTAGGCGTGGGCCTGCCGTTCGCGCTGCCGCTCGCGCTGCCGCTCGGCCAGGGCCTGGCTGGAGGCCTCTTGATGGCGCCGCAGCCGGCGCGCCCCTCCCTGCAGCAGCCAGCCGAGGGCAAGGGCCAGCAGCAGCCCCGCCGCGAGCTCGACCAGGCCCGGGGAGCGTGGTGCGGAGGGGCCGTAGGCCAGCCACGCCAGCATCACGGCCACCGCCGACACCACGGCGAGGCTCCAGGGGGCCAGGCGCTCGACGAGCCGTGGACCCGTCCAGCGGGAGGGCTCGTTTTCGGAGGCCGAAGAGCTGGGGGTAGGCTCACTCATGAAAAACACCCAAAATGTCGAGGCGTATCGCTCGATCTCGTCGGGGTGAGCCCGGGCGCCGCGGGCGTGGGGAGCCGACCGAACCTGCGACCATCGCCATTCGGGCTCGGAGTATATCGTGGATTTGCCGCCGTCACACCCGATCCGGACCCCCGGGTAACCGCTTTTCACAGCGCGCTTGATCTTTTCGAAACCACGGGCAGCTTAGGGGCATAATCCGATGCGGTGACCGCAGGAGCCCCGACATGACCAACGCTCGTTTTCTGCTGCTGATCTTCGCGTTTTTCATTGCTTACCCATCGAAAGGGCTCATCGCGGCGCCGCCGGGCTGCAATTCGCCCTGCCCTGCCTGCGCGTGGACGCCCTCA
>CAYFWA010001245.1:0-1772 GCA_964346625.1 uncultured Myxococcales bacterium | reverse complement strand
GGCCGGGCGCCTCGACGCCCTGACTTGCACACCTTATTTTGACCAGCCTCCTTACCCGACAGCTCCCGTTGACGGAAGGCCTCCCGCGGCGCACGATCCGACCATGAGCGACTCGACCGAGCGTACCGACCCGACGAAGTCAGCAGAGCCTACCGAGCCCACCGAGCCTTCCCTCACCGCCGAGCCGGGCGAGGCCCGCTACGATCTGCCCCCGCGCTGCGCCCCTTGCGACGACCGGCGCTGCCGCGGCGGCACCGACTGCTACGGCGTCGCGGCGCGAATCCGCGCCGCCTACGAGGCCGGGGGCGCCCCGGCCGAGCACCTGAGCCGCTCCGCGGCGCACGTGGAGGCCACGGGCTACTGCCAGTGGCCCCGGGCGCTGGAGATCGCCCGCTTCGCCGACCACGCGGGGTTTTCGCACCTCGGCGTGGCCTACTGCATCGGCGTGGCCGAGGAGGCGCGGCGCTTCGTCGCATGGCTCGAGCCCCACTTCCAGGTGGACTCGGTCTGCTGCAAGGTCGGGGGCATCCCCAAGGATGAGGTTGGTCTGGCGTATGTCCGACCGGAGCGCCGACGCGAGGTCCAGTGCTCGCCCCTCGGCCAGGCCCGGCTGCTCGCCGAGGCCGGCACCGAGCTCAACATCGCCATGGGGCTGTGCGTGGGCCACGACGCGCTGTTTTCCCAGGCCTCCGCGGCCCCGGTCACCACGCTGCTGGCCAAGGACCGGGTGCTGGCCCACAACCCCGCCGGCGCCCTGTACAGCGGCTACTGGCGCCGCATGCTTGGCAAGCACTACGCGGGGTAACGCCGCGCTGCCGCAAGACAGTTCGCATTGCGACCTCTGTAACGCTCAGCCGTTGAGCCCCTCTCCCGGACCACCATCCGCTCCGTCGCGAAGCCAGGCCACCAGACGCCGGCGCCGCCGCGGGGAGACCAGCAGCCGGCGCAGCCGCTGCTGCGGCCGGATCCACTCGGCCCGGATCCGCTCGTCGGGCAGGTGGATAACGAAAGACAGCGGCGGAGGCTCCCCGGGCGCGGTGGCCGTGGGCTGGACGCGCAGCCACCGCGAACCCCCTGCCCCATCGCCGACCCGCCGCAGCGCGCTGGCCAGGGCCGGTGCCGTGGTGCCGGAAAACGCCGCCAGGGCCGGACCGGCTAGCCGCCACACCGCGTTGGGCACCCGCCCGCCCACCACCGAGCGGCTCGGCGCCTGCAGGTGAACCGCCCGCCTCCCCGCGGCCACGAAGCGCCGCGCGTTGCGCCCCAGGTCGTCCACCAGCACGCGGCTGCGCGCAAAGCCCCCCTTGCCCACCAGCGGCGCCAGCTCCGGGACCTTGAAGTTCGGATCGAAGGGCCGCCGCTTCAGTTGCGACGCGAAGGCCTGCCGCGCCGCCTTCGGCCACGCCGCCACGCTCCGGGCCAGCTCATCCGAGCCCCTCCGCGCGCCGTGCCTCGCGCGCTCCTGTGGCTTGTGCCGCTCAACGTGGTGTACCAGTCGGTGCACCACGGTCGTGTAGTCCTGGCGCACGAACAGCCGCTCGCAGGCCGCGAGCTCGGCTGGTGGACACCCCGGCGACACCCCCAGCAACCGGTGGAAGCCGGGAATCCGCGCCCCCATAAGGTGCAAGCGGTACACGTACCCGTTGATCCAGATCCGAAGGTGCGGGTCCAACCCCTGCTCACACGATACGTGGTGCATCCCCCACAGCAGCTCGAACGAGCCAGTTGCGCTGTTGGCAACAGTCTAAAGGTAGTCGCTTTTTCGGCATCGC
>CAYFWA010001244.1:0-1774 GCA_964346625.1 uncultured Myxococcales bacterium | reverse complement strand
GGAGAGACGCCGGGGCCGCCGGATCGCGTAGACGGCGAGCCAGCGGAGCAGGCGGGGGCGGGCCCCGCCGCGCCCGCCCCGCCCGCCGCGCCCGCCGCGCCCGCCGCGCCCCCCGCGCCGGTCGCCTCGGGCGAGGCGGACGAAGCCGCGCCCGCCGCGATTTCCGGCGAGCAGGCGGCGCCGGAGGTCCCCGCGGGCTTGGCCGAGGACATGGTGGAGGCAGACTTTTTCATCGACCAGGGCCTCATCGAGGATGCCCTCGGGATGCTGCGGGATCTGCAGGAGGAGCACGGCGAGCACCCGGCGCTGATGCACAAGATCGAGCAGCTCAAGGCGCAGCTACAAGACGAGGGCGATCCCCTGGCCGCCTTGGGGGACGAGCTGGGAGACGCCCTCGAGGGGCTGGAGGACGAGGATTCGGCGGACGCGGCCCCTGGTATGGATCCCGTGGCGGCGGGCCGGCTGAACATCCCGCGGCACGAATCCGACGCGTTCCACCAGTTCAAGGAGGGGGTGGCCAAGCAGGTGGGAGAGGACGATGCCGACACGCACTACGATGTCGGCCTCGCCTACCGGGAGATGGGGATGCTCACCGATGCCATCGCGGAGTTCGAGGCGGCCATGCGTCCGCACAATGAGGTGCAGTGCCAGTTGATGATCGCCCAGTGCAATCGGGACCTGGATCAGCGGACCGAGGCCGTGAACGTATACAAGCAAGCCCTGTACTGCGAGCAGATCACGGAAAACGAGCAGGTGGACATCTACTACCAGATGGGGCTCACCTACGAGGAGCTCGACGATCCGCGCGAGGCGGCCTACTATTTCGAGAAGGTGGCTCGGCTGGTGGATGGCTATCGGGACGTGGCCGAGCGGCTGTCGCGGCTCAAGGTGGATCTCGACCCCTCCCGAGCGCCGGATCGCAAGGAGGTCGACTCGGCCTTTGACGACCTGGTCAACATGCCGGCCCCCGGGGTGGACGGAGAGACCTGAGATCGGTCAACGGCTCGGTCAACGGGTTGTCGGTCATCGGATCGTGTCAAAAGGATACACAGCACATGCTGAGAAGTGAAACGGGGTTTTCTGCGGCGCTGCACCGGCTCGCGGCTTATCAGTACCTGGCGCCGTGGCTGTCGGAGCAGTCCGTCCTGGAGATCGGCTGCGGGTCCGGTGACGGCCTCCGGCTGCTGTGGGCGGTGGGAGCGCAGCGGGTGACCGGGCTGGACCGGGATGTGCGCGCCGCCCGGGACCGGCTCAGCGGGCTCGGGGAGACGGTGACGGTACGGGCGGTGCGTCCGCCGCGGCTGGGGGTGAGACGCGAGCGGTTCTCCCGCGTGATCATCAGCGACGCCGGCTGGCTGGTGCGCTACCCCGGCCTGCTGCAGCAGGCTCGCGGCGCCCTGGCGCCCGGGGGGGAGCTGTTGCTGAGAGCAGAGAGCGGGGATCTGCCCGCGGTAGGGGAAGCGCTCGACTATGGCGAGCTCATGGACCTGGTGGAGCCGGAGTTCGGACGCGTCCGTGTGCTGGGCCAGAGCCCCTTTGTCGGCTACAGCGTGGTGGAGCTCGGGGGGGCAGCCGAGGACGAGCTGGAGATCACCCTCGATGCGGCCCTGATGGGCAACGACGTGGAGGAGGTCGAGACCTACCTCGTGCTCTGCAAAGAGGCCCGAGAGCCGGCCGAGCCGTTGCCCTATGGGATCCTGCAGGTCCCCACCGCCGGGGACGAAGCCCTCGAGCAGTGGTGGGACGCCCAGGGCGAGCCGCCGGAGGAAGCGGA
>CAYFWA010001243.1:0-1780 GCA_964346625.1 uncultured Myxococcales bacterium | reverse complement strand
ATTGATGGATCGGCGGCCGAATGCCGAAGTTATTCTTGCGCGAGCCCTTAGCGCCTCGGCGCGCCACGCCGCCTGGAAGCTGCGGCGCATCGCCCGGGGCCACCCCCGCTTTTTCGAGGCGTTGGCCCGCTGGCTGCGGGGGATGAAGGGCGGTTGATGCGTGTTTTTTGTCCCCCCTCTTGCTGCCGAAGACCGGCTCAGACGGGCAGCCGCACCTCGCGGTAGCCCACCGCCTCCAGCAGATCCGACGGCTTCAGCTCGTCTCGGCCATCGAGGTCGGCCACGGTGCGCGCTACCTTGAGCACGCGATCCACGGCGCGGGCCGACAGGCCGAAGCGGTCCACGGCGCGGGCGAGGATCTGGCGGCCCTCGCCCTGCAGGCGGCAGTGGTGCTGCACCGCGCCGGCCCCCATGCGGGCGTTGCGGCCGCCGGGGCCCAGCCGCGCTTGCTGGCGCGCCTGGGCTCCCAGCACCCGCTCGGCCACGGCGGCGCTGGGCTCCTCGGCCGGGATCCCGGTGAGCTCGTCGAAGTCCACTGGGTGGACGGTGATCTGCAGATCGATGCGGTCGAGCAGCGGGCCCGACAGCCGCCCCCAGTAGCGCGCAATGGCCCGGTCGCTGCAGACGCAGGCGCGGCGCGGGTCGCCCCAGTGCCCGCAGGGGCACGGGTTCATGGCCGCCACGAGCTGCACGTCCGCCGGGAAGTGCACCGAGCCCCGGGCCCGGGTGATGGTGATGCGCCGATCCTCGAGGGGCTGGCGCAGCCCCTCGAGGGTGTGACGGGGAAACTCCAGCAGCTCGTCCAAAAAGAGCACCCCGTGGTGGGCCAGGCTCAGCTCCCCGGGCCGCAGATGCGGCCCTCCGCCCACCAGGCCCACCGGGGAGATGGAGTGGTGCGGCGCGCGAAAGGGGCGCTGGCGCACCAGGGGTGTGCCGTTGAGCAGCCCGGCCACGCTGTGGATCCGGGTGGTCTCCAGGGCCTCGTCGAAAGAAGGCGGCGGCAAGATGCCCGGCAGCCGCCGCGCCAGCATGGACTTGCCGCAGCCCGGCGAGCCCACCATGGCGAGGTTGTGCCCCCCCGCGGCCGCGATCTCCAGGGCGCGCTTGGGCAGGGCCTGCCCCCGCACCTCCGCGAGGTCCGTGGACTCGTCGCGGCTCGGCGACAGCGCTGGCGGCGGCAGCACGAGGGGCAGCTCCTGTACCCCGCGCAGGTGGTCCACCGCCTGGGAGATGTGCGACACCGCCCGGATGTCGAGCCCCTCCACCACCGCGGCCTCCCGCGCGCCCTGGGTCGGCACCAGCATGGTCTGCAGGCCCAGCTCGCGCGCCACGGTGGCCGCGGCCAGCAGCCCCCGCACCGGACGCACCGAGCCGTCGAGGGCCAGCTCTCCCACCGCCAGCACCCCCTCGAGCGCCGAGAGCGGCAGGTAGTCGAAGGTCGCAAGCAGCGCCAGGGCGATGGGCAGCTCGAAGGAGGCGGTGTCCTTGCGCAGCTCCGCCGGAGCCAGGTTGATGGTGACCCGGGCGGCCTCGAGCTTGTAGTCGGCGTTGAGCAGGGCGGCCCGGATGCGCACCTTCCCCTCGGACACGCGCGTGGAGGGCAGCCCCACCAGGTTCAGTCCCGGGGTGGCGCCCCCCTTGCGGGTGTCGACCTCGACGGTCACCGGGCAGGCATCCACGCCCACGATGGCAGCGGTTTTGATTCGAGCAAGCATGCCCTGCCGCTGTAGCAACCGTCGTGCCGACTCTTCGCTCGCTCCGCGGCCCCGCCCGCGGCCCC
>CAYFWA010001242.1:0-1782 GCA_964346625.1 uncultured Myxococcales bacterium | reverse complement strand
GCTTTTTCGGGGCGAGGGGGGATGGGACATCCCCCCTGAACGTGTACGCCGATCCGTGGCCACGCTCACCGTCCTGGGGGTGTTGCTGACGCACGGCAGCGCCTGCGATCCGGTGACGGCCAAGCGCACCACCCAGCAGTTCGTGCCCGTCCAGGCGGGCACGCCCGTGGACGTGCGTACCCGCAACGGCTGGATCAAGGTGATCCAGGGACGACCGGGCATCGTGGCGGTGACCACCCACCGACGCGTGACGCCGCTCGGGGGTAGCGAGGACGGGCTGGACGAGCTGAAGGTGAAGGTCGGGCTGTCCTCCGGAGTGCTGAAGATCCGGGGCACGCACCCCGCCGATCCCAAGCAGCGCAAGTACCAGGTAAACTTCGTGCTCAAGGTGCCTCCCCACACCCGCCTAGAGCTCCGCACGGAGCACGGCTCCCTGCGGGTCCTCAACTCGGTCTGCGACGTGGAGGGCAAGACCGGCGCCGGGGAGATCCGCGCCCGGAACGTCAAGGGAGCGGTGCGGCTGTCCACCGGCTCGGGCAACATCGAGCTGAGCGGCCAGGTGCCGCGGTTCCAACTCGAGACTCGCGTCGGCGACATCACCGCCACGATCAAGCCGGGCGTGCCCCCGACCGGCGACAGCCACGCCCACACGCAGCGGGGCGACGTGCGCCTGTCGCTGCCCGCGGGACGCCGGGCCACCGTCACCGCCGAGACCCGAAACGGCCGGATCCACTCCCAGCTTCCCGCCCGCTCCAAGCGCAAGGGGTTTTTGCGATCCCTGGTGGCCGGCGGGGGACCGGGCATCTCCCTGCGCACCCGCCGCGGCCAGATCCGGATCCAGGTCGCCAAGGCCCCGGCCGACGCCCGGGAGACCGCCCCACGGCAATAGGAAGCGGCGCGGTTATCCGCTCATCGGATCCGGGCGTCGCGACGCCCCGACTCGCGCCTTGCGGCCCGCCCCGACTCACGCTTTCGACCCGCCTGGCAGCCCTCGCCGCGCGCCTGGCGCTCAAGCGCTGAAGCCACCGCACTGGCGGCCTCCGCGCAGGTTCTGCTACAATTGTTCTGTGACTATTAAGAAATACAGCTACGTCTATCTTCGAGGTCTGATATGAGCACGATCCGTTTTTCGAACGCGAGGCGCCCTGCGAGCGCGGGGCGCCCATCTAGCCCGGTCCGTCTGGCTTGGGTCCTGCCGGTGCTGGCCATGGCCGGGCTGTCCGTGGGCTGCGCGTCGGGCTACGAGCCGGCCGAATCCGGATACTGCGGTGACGGCGTGGTGCAGCGGGATCTGGACGAGCAGTGCGACGATGGCAACTCCTACGGGGGCGACGGCTGCTCGGCCCACTGCATCAGCGAGGCGGGCGCCGAGATCGACTGCGCCAACGGGCTCGATGACGACGGCGACAGCCTGGTGGACTGCGAGGATCCCGGCTGCGCCACCACGCCCGCCTGCCAGGGCCCCACCGAGACCCAGTGCGACAACGGCCTCGACGACGACGGCGACGGCCTCGCAGACTGCGCAGACGCCGACTGCGCCACCGACCCCGCCTGCCAGACCACCACCGAGACCCAGTGCGACAACGGCCTCGACGACGACGGCGACGGCCTCGCAGACTGCGCAGACGCCGACTGCGCCACCGACCCCGCCTGCCAGACCACCACCGAGGCCGCCTGCGACAACGGCCTCGACGACGACGGCGACGGCCTCGCAGACTGCGCAGACGCCGACTGCGCCACCGACCCCGCCTGCCAGACCACCACCGAGGCCGCCTGCGACAA
>CAYFWA010001241.1:0-1782 GCA_964346625.1 uncultured Myxococcales bacterium | reverse complement strand
ACTTCGAAGGCTTCTCTGCCGAAAGCGAACACGATCACGCGGCCTGCTTGAGTCATGCGCTGGCCCAAGTCGAAAGGTACGCGATGCGTACCCTACGGGACTTTGTCCACCAGTCGCGGGTGCGCAAGATGGTTGTGCTCGACCCGCCGGACGTTCAGTAGTCTATCGTCCGGTCAGGGCCCCGACCGGGTCCGGCGCAGGGCCACCAGGGCCAGAACCGTCGCGCCGACAACGACGGCGGCGAGTATCTGGCCGATCCCTCGGGGCCCGAGGCCGGCATCCAGCAGCATCCCCACCATCACCGGCCCCGCTGCGGTGGAGAACACCGCCACGGCCTGGAAGAGACCCCGAATCGCCCCCAGATGGTGCACCCCGTAGAGCTCCGCCCAGAGGGAGCCCACGGTCGTCGAGCCGAAACCGAGGCCCAGCCCCAGCAGTCCCGGCCAGACCAGTGCCCCCCAGGCCGGCGTCAGCCACGCCAGGGCGAGCACGGACCCGAGCAGGGGCAGCAGGGTCCAGGGCAACAGCCGCCGCGCGGTATAGCGATCCACCAGCGGCCCGGCCAGCAGCAGGCCCGACACATGGGTGGCGGCGAACACGGCGAGGCCGGCCGTGATCAATCCCGCGCCCCAGTCCCGCGCCGATGCCAGCGGCACCTGATGGAAGAACAGGATGGTCACGATGAAGGGGGCGGCCACGCCGGCGGGCAACAGCAGTAGGAAGCGCGGGTCGCGCAGCACCTCCCGCTGGTGCCAGTCGCGCAGGCTCCCCGGGGGCGGACCGCTGACCTCTGCCGGCCCGCCGCGATGGCTGCGGGCCAGCCAGAGCAGCAGCGGCACCACCCCGACCAGGGTCACCACGGCATAGAATCCCCACGCCTGCCACCACGCCAGAACCAGCCCGACCCCCAGGGCCACCGCCGGCCAGAGCGCCTCGCCCAGCGGGAACCCCAGGGCGGCGATACTGGTGGCCTTGCCACGATTGGCGGAGAAGCTGCGCGCCATGGTGGTTACACCCACATGGCCCATCATCCCCTGACCGCCCAGGCGCAGCAGGAACAGCGCCAGCAGCAGCATACCGACCCCCACGGCGAGACTCAGGGTGGCCGCCCCGGCGGCCAGCAGCACGGCGGCCAGGAGGATGAAGGCGCACAGCCGCCAGCGGTCATAGAGGCGGTTGACCCACGGCAGGGTCAGTGCGCTGGCCAGGGTGGCCGCAGCGTAGAGTCCGCCAAAGGCCCCGTGGCTCAGCTCGAAGGCGGCCCGCAGGTCGGCGTTGTACAGCCCGATGAAGTAGGTCTGACCAAAGCCCGAGCCGGCGGTGGCCAGCACCCCGAAGGCCAGCCGCCGGGGATGGGCCAGGAGGAAACGCAGGTAACCGGCAATCCAGGACGTGATGAACATACCCCATTGTAAGGGATCGCCCCGCTTCGGCGCAGGAGCGCAGTGCTCCTTATCTGGATATTACCCGCAGCGACCAAACTCATATCGGTTAATGAAGAGGCCGATGACAATTTGGTAGGGCGCTGGGGCGGCGAGGAGTTCTTGATCGTGGCGCCGAACACCGACCTGGCACAGGCCGCCCGCGTGGCGGAAAAACTGCGCACGGCGATTGCCGCAAGCGAACTCCCCACGGTCGGTTTCAAGACCGCGAGCATCGGCGTGGCGAGTTACCACGAGGGGGATGATTGTGAGGCAATGATCGGGCGCAGCGATGCCGCCTTGTATAAGGCGAAAAGGAACGGTCGCAATCAGGTTTGCTATTCAGGCGTTGGCTTATGAG
>CAYFWA010001240.1:0-1785 GCA_964346625.1 uncultured Myxococcales bacterium | reverse complement strand
CGACGGTGCTCGACGGTGCTCGACGGTGCTCGACGGTGCTCGACGGTGCTCGACGCTCCGAGCATGATTCGAAAGGATCTCAGGTGCCCTGATGCCCATGTTCGATTTCATCTGTTCCCGCTGCGACGCCGAGTTCGAGGAGCTGGTGCGCAACGCGCGGGAGGAAGTCGAGTGCCCTTCTTGCGGGGCGAAGCCCTGCGAACGAAAGCTGGCCCGAGTGGCCTTCTCGGTGGGAGACAGGTTCATCGCCTCCACCGGCTCGAGCGCCTGCGGGAGCTGCGCGGCGTCGTCGTGCTCGGGCTGCAGCTCCACCGGGTGACCCCGACCCGCGGAGCCGCCCCGGAAGTCAGACTCGAGTTTCGCCCTTCTTTCGTCGCGAGAACGAGCAGAAATCGTGCCTGGCAAGGCGCGACAAGATTTCTGTCGAAGGCGTACTTGCGGTACGTCGAGACAGAAATCGCCGGAGCAACGCAGCTAGGCGCGATTTCGGCCGTTCGCAGCAGACGCCAAGGGCGAAACTCGAGTCAGAGGAAAAAGTAGACCATGGCGCTTGTCGACATACTGATCTATCCAGACCCCATATTGCGCGAGACCTGCGAGCCGGTGGGCGAGGTGGATGACGAGATCCGCAAGCTCGTCGAGGACATGGTGGAGACCATGTACTACAACGAAGGGGCTGGCCTGGCGGCCATCCAGGTCGGGGTGCTCAAGTCGCTGTTCATCGCCGACCCGGTGCTGGCCGGAGGGAGCCGGGAGGACCCGGCCCTGGTGTTCATCGACCCGGAGATCCTGGCCACGGAGGGCGAGCAGGAGGGCGACGAGGGCTGTCTGAGCTTTCCGGGCATCTTCGTCCCGGTCAAGCGTCCGGCCAAGGTGACCATCCGCGCCACGAACCTCGAGGGCGAGCGCTTCGAGATGCAAGGCGAGGAGATCTTGGCGCGGGCCTTTTTGCACGAGACCGAGCACCTCCGCGGAGAGCTGCTCATCGACCAGGTGGGCCGGATCAAGCGCGAGTTCATCAAACGCAAGCTCAAGCGGCGCGAGCAGCAGGCCAGGTAGACGCCGGCCAGGTAGGAGTCGGCCGGGGGCGGCGTGGCTCGACCGGAGCGAAGATCGGGGCGAGACCGTGAGCGAGCATCAAAGCGGCACGTCGACACTGAATCGCGAGCAGGCCTGGGAGCTGCTGCAGACGCGGGAGCTTGCGCCCAACCAGCTTCACCACGCCCTGGAGTCAGAGGCGGTGTTGCGGCGGCTGGCCGAGCGGCTGGGCGAGGACGTCGAGCTGTGGGGGCTCGTGGGGCTGTTGCACGACGTGGATTTCGACGTCACCCAGAGCCGACCCGAGCGTCATGGACTGGAGGGGGCGCTGCTGCTGCAGGGGCGGCTGCCCTCCGCGGCGCTGCAGGCCATCCGGGCGCACAACTTCGAGGAGAACCAGGCCGACCCGCCGGGCGAACCGCTGGACTGGGCCCTGCGTTGCGGGGAGACGGTCACCGGTCTGGTGGCCGCCACCGCCCTGATGCGTCCCACGGGGCTGGTGGGCATGAAGCCCAAGAGCCTCAAAAAGAAGATGAAGGACAAGCGGTTCGCGGCCAACGTCCGGCGCGAGGTGATCCGCGAGTGCGAGCATCTGGGGCTGGAGCTCGGCGAATTCCTGCAGCTCTCCATCGAAGCCATCGCCCCCATCGCGCCGCAGGTGGGGTTGGCCAAGGGGGAATAGCCCTGCTGGCTTCCCCTGTTTGGGGGCGGGGCCGGGGGCGGCGAGCGCGACGGGCTCGCCGTGGT
>CAYFWA010001239.1:0-1787 GCA_964346625.1 uncultured Myxococcales bacterium | reverse complement strand
CGTGGCCAGCGCTCGGCGTCCGTCCCGCGGGGTGACGGCGCGCCCGCCCCCTATCCCGGTCGCTCGAGGCCATACTTTTCCATGCGGTAGGTCAAGATGTGCCGCGGGACCTGCAGATACCGCGCCGCCTGGCTCACGTTCCAGCCCTGCTGCTCGAGCACCCGCAGGATGACGCTGCGCTCGAGCTCCACCAGCGACAGCCCCTCGGGGGGCAGCGGCGGCCAGCCCACGGCGTCGCGTCGGGCGCCGTTTCCCGCGGTCGGATCCAGGGCGCGCCCGGTCGCGGGGGGGAGGTGCTCCGCCGACAACGTGTCGCCCGCGGCCAGGATCACCAGGCGCTCGCAGGCGTTTTCCAGCTCCCGGACGTTCCCGGGCCAGGCGCGCGACCGCAGCTCGGAAAGCAGCTCGTCCGGCACCGCCAGGTCCCGCCCCCCCGAGTGCCGCTCCACGAAGTGCGCCACCAGCGGCGGGATGTCCGCGGGGCGCTCGCGCAGCGGCGGCACGTGCAGCTCCACCACGTTGAGTCGATAGTACAGATCCTCGCGGAAGGCGCCCTGCTGCACCCGCTCGCGCAGATCCTGGTTGGTGGCGGCGATGATGCGGGTGTCCACGGGCTCGGAGCGGTCTGCCCCCACCACGTCCACCACGCGCTCTTGCAGCACCCGCAGCAGCTTGACCTGCAGCCCGAGCGGGATCTCGGCCACCTCGTCCAGAAAGAGCGTCCCCCCCTCGGCCTGCCGAAAGCGTCCCCGGCGATCACGGCTGGCGCCGGTGAAGGCGCCCTTGACGTGGCCGAACAGCTCGGACTCCAGTAGATCATGCGGCACGGCGGCGCAGTTCACCGCCACGAAGGGGCCCTCGGCCCGGGCGCTGCGCACGTGGATGCGCCGGGCCACGAGCTCCTTGCCCGTGCCGCTCTCCCCCGAGATCAACACGGTGGCCTCGGAGGCGGCCACGCGGTCGGCGGTCTGAAGCAGGGACGCCATGGCCTGTGAGGCGTGCACCAGCGGACGATCCACGCCCTGTTGGCGCATGCGCAGGGTCCGGACCTCCTCACGCAGCCGCTGGGTCTCCAGCGCCTTGGAGACCGCGAGCAAGAGGTGGTCGCGGTTGAAGGGCTTGCCGATGAAGTCCACGGCGCCGGCCTTCATGGCCTCCACGGCCAGGTCCACGTTGCCGTAGGCGGTGATCACCAGCACCGGGGTCTCCGGCGAGCGCTCCTTGACCCGGGTGAGCACCTCCATGCCGGGGACTCGGGGCATCCGGAGGTCGGTGATCACCAGGTCGTGGCGCTCCGGGTCGAAGCGCTCCAGCCCGGCGGCGCCGTCGGCGGCGGTCTCCACGGCGTAGCCCGCCTTGCGCAGGTTGAACTCGCCGAGCTCGCGGCCGGTGGCGTCGTCTTCGATGAGCAAAATGGTGGTCATCATTGGGGTCCTGCGGCGGGGTCCTGCGGCGTTGGTACAAGCAAATGTAGTGCCGGAACCCCGTTTCAGCAACCTGTTGAATTGAAAGGTTTTTGTTGGGCTGCTCCCCGAGCGGTGCGGGATTGTCACCATCGGAGTGTACACTATTGCGCAGTCTGGAGAACGCGCGGCAGGTGGCGCGGGGGGGCCCGCCTGGCCGTGTGGCTGATGAGAAGCTCGTAGATCCCCTCGTAGATCCCCTCGTAGATCCCTGGGTCGTCTCGCGCGTAGAGGCAGGCAGATCACAGAGCTCGGAGGCACTTTCCTCATGTCACGACCGTTATCACGACCGTTGTCACGACCGTTATCACGACCGTTATCACG
>CAYFWA010001238.1:144-1791 GCA_964346625.1 uncultured Myxococcales bacterium | reverse complement strand
GGGCTGCCGAACATCACGCCGATCTTCATCCGGATCTGGTTGATGAAGACCACCATGGTCCGCGACTTGGAGATGGAGCCGGTGAGCTTGCGCAGCGCCTGGCTCATGAGCCGGGCCTGCAGGCCCACGTGCGAGTCCCCCATCTCCCCTTCGAGCTCGGCCTTGGGGGTGAGGGCCGCGACGGAGTCCACCACCACTACGTCCACGGCGTTGGAGCGCACGAGCATGTCTGCGATCTCCAGCGCCTGCTCGCCGAAGTCGGGCTGGGAGACGAGCAGCTCATCGGTGTTCACGCCCAACTTGCGCGCGTAGCTCACGTCCAAGGCATGCTCGGCGTCGATGAAGGCCGCCACGCCGTTGCGGCGCTGCGCCTGGGCCAACACCGACAGGGCGAGGGTGGTCTTTCCCGAGGACTCGGGGCCGTAGATCTCCACCACCCGCCCCCGGGGCAGCCCGCCGATGCCGAGGGCGATGTCGAGGGACAGGGCTCCGGTGGGGACCGCCTCCACCGAGACGAGGGCGGCGTCCTCGTCGCCCAGGCGCATGATGGCGCCCTTGCCGAACTGCTTCTCGATGCCGGACACCGCGAGGTCCAGCGCGCGGGCGCGCTCCTGGGCGGTTTTCTCCTCCGGGGACGGCTTCGACGTCTTGGATGATGCTTTGGCGCTCATTGGCCTTCTTTCCCTGCCGGCTCCTCCTGGTGGGCCGGAACCGGCGGCTGCTCGGGTGGTTCGGATGTGCTGTCGCGGGGCTCCCCCAGCGGAATCCGGGCGTGGGCCACGTACTCTGCGCCGGTGCGCAGCGTTCGGCTCTCGTAGACGACGACCTCCTCTACGGTGCTGATGAGGCAGTCGGTCTCGGCGTGCTCCTCGAGCCAGTGCGCCACGCCCGGGTTGCCCTGCTTGACGCGGGCGATGGTGAGGTGGGGACGGAAGGGACGGGGATCCTCGGCAAAGCCCAGCCGCGCGGAGGCCGCCTCGAGCCGCCTGGCCAGCGTCTCCAGGGCCGCCGCCCCGTCGCCCAGGCCGACCCACAGCACCCTTGGGCGGCTCGGGTTGGGAAACACCCCGAGCCCCCGCGCGCTCACCGCGAAGGGGCGCACCCCCGCGGCGGCCTCGCGGGCGGCCTGGCTCACGGCCTCCACCTGCTCCACCGCCAGGTTGCCGTAGAACTTCAACGTGACGTGGATGTTGGCCGGCGGCACCCAGCGGAGCTTGAGCCCGGGGGCCCGACTTTTCTGCAGCTCCTGCTGCAGCTCGGCGATCTTGCGCACCGACGCCACGCTGAGATTGATCGCCGTGAATATTCGAACGTGCTTCATGTCTCCCGATATCCCCTGCCGTGCCACCCCGCGCACCGCTCCGGCCTATGCGCCGGACGGCGGAGGGGGCTGGGGGCGACTGTAGCCCGACTCCGTGTCGAGTCAACGGTTGCGCGCGCCGCCCAGGGGGCCAGCGAGGGTCAATCCTGGCGTTAGCTCGGCGCTAGCTCGGCGCTAGCTCGGCGCTAGCTCGGCGCTAGCTCGGCGCTAGCTCGGCGCCAGCTCGACGCCAGCTCGGCGCTAGCTCGGCGCTAGCTCGGCGCCAGCTCGACGCTAGCTCGGCGCCAGCTCGACGCTAGCTCGGCGCCAGCTCGACGCTAGCTCGG
>CAYFWA010001237.1:1475-1793 GCA_964346625.1 uncultured Myxococcales bacterium | reverse complement strand
GGTAGCCCATAAAGGGATCCGGGTGGACGACGATGTAGGGCCGCGCGTGGAGCACGCCCCCTTCGTCAAGGCGGGCGGGCTGCCCGCCGAAACGGCCTGGGACGAGGCCTCGCGAACGGCGCAGCCGCTATCGGGCGCGGCGGGGCCGCAGTGGTACTTCCGCTTCGACGCCTCGCACATCGGCGAGGCTGAGCGGTGGTTCGACCTGACCGCGCCCTCCCCGACCCCCGCCAACCAGGAAGCCGGCCCGGGCAACCCCGTTGGCCGGCCCGGGCAACCCCGTTGGCCGGCCCGGGCAACCCCGTTGGCCGGCCCGGG
>CAYFWA010001237.1:0-1375 GCA_964346625.1 uncultured Myxococcales bacterium | reverse complement strand
CAACCCCGTTGGCCGGCCAGCGCGTCCCACCCCCGAGCTCCCTCGCGAGCCCTGGTGTTTGTCCTACATTTGACCACCTGACGCGACGGATCTAGGATGGAGCCTCGATGCCTTGCTCTCGCCGACATCCAGTGGTCCGACCGGTGCGCCGACACGCCCCTTTCGTCGGGCCCATCGGCCTGCTCGGTGTGCTCAGCGTGCTCAGCGTGCTCGGCGTGCTCGGCGTGCTCGACATGCTCGACGTGCTCGGGACCACCCCCGTCGCGCAGGCCCGCGAGCCCCACGGCCACCGGCGGGCTGCGCACCGCAGAGCCCTGGCCATGCGCCTGCAGCCGCTGTCGCCCACCTGGACGGTGACCACCGACGGCCGGGAGGTGGCCATTGACGGCGAGCCCGACCACGAACCCGGGCCCATCCGCATCCAGGGCACGCGGGCCAAGCTCACCCGGTTGGCCTGCTACCGGGCGCTGCGACGCCGGGGCATCCGGTTCAAGGCGGGCCCCACCAAGAAGGGCCTCATCGCCTTCCCCGTGGTGCTCGTGTCCGGCAAGATGGCCGGGGTGCACTACAAGCACAAGTATCGCAGCGAGCCCATGCTCGCCGACTGCCAGCTCGTGCTGGGGCTTTATCGCGCGGCCAAGGTCTTTCGCAAGCACGGCATCGAGAAGGTGCTTTTCACCAACACCTGGCGGCCACCCTTTTGGAGCTTTGCCAAGCGCCGCTCCATGCCCGCCCGCGGCCGGCGCATGGGCAACCATCCCCACGGCCTCGCCATGGACGCCTCCATGTTCATCGACGAGGACGGCAACAAGATCGAGGTGCAGCCCCACTGGGAGAAGCTCTACGGCGGTCCGGGCAAGTGCGTGGGCCCGGCCAAGACCGCCAAGGGGAGGCTGCTGCGCAGCGTGATCTGCGAGCTGGAGCGGCGCCACATCTTCCGCCGGATCCTCACGCCGGATTCGGACTACGGCCACCGCCACCACTTCCACTTCACCGCTGCCCAGGCCAACGAGGCCTTCGTGCGCACCCGCTGGGCCGGCCGCACCCTCAAGCAGCCCCTGCCGGGCAGCAACGGATACAAGGGCTACGCCAAGTGGTACCGCTGCTACAAGGTGCGCAACCCCCGGCGCCGCTGGCGCTGCTACAAGCGGCGGCGCCGCTTTTTGCCCAAGCCCGTGCGGCGCTTCAAGGCCCCCGAGCAGAAGCCCAAGGTGGCCCTCGAGCTCGTGGTGCCCGAGCGCCTGTCGCAGCCCGAGCCCACCGCCAAGGCCGTGGACCCGGACGAGCCGGCGCACGCCGACCGCGGTGCGAAGCCCACCCCGTCCGCCTCGTCCGCCTCGTCCGCCTCGTCCGCCTCGTCCGCCTCGTCCGCCTC